>JBIKMI010000105.1:0-8848 GCA_044359285.1 Kiritimatiellia bacterium | reverse complement strand
ACCGTGGGATCGGACGGGTTGAGTCTTGGATACAGCGCCACGGGCACGGGCGTGTTGAGCGTGGCGGGCGGAACGTATAACGGAGCGATCACAATCGGGGCCGCCGGTCAGGGCTACGTGTACGCGACCAACAACGGGACGCTGTCCGCAGCATCCGTGACGATGGGTTCTGGCGCCGGGAGCAACGCCTACATGCTGGTGGACCATAACGCCACGTTCTCCAGTTCGTACTTGAGAGTGGGCAATGCGGCGGGGAACGTGTCCGTGGTGGATCTGAAGGGCGGGACCACTACGATCGACACCGGCAGCGGGCAAGACGGGCTGGCGATCGGGTTTACCGGCGGCTCGACGGGCATTGTCAACATTACGGGCGGCACGCATGCCTGGTCAGCAAGCGCGGCACGCTCCCTCGGCCGCTTCGCGGGCTCGCTGGGTCGGCTGACGATCGCGGGCGGTAGTCTGAGCAGTCCGGCCCTGGTGGTTGGCAATGAGGGCTCGGGCGAACTGAATATCGAGAGTGGATCCTACACAAATAGCGCCGGCCTCACGCTGGGCAACGCCGCAGGCAGCGTGGGCCGAATGCGGGTGACAGGCGGTCTGTGGATGCAGAGCGGCGCGCTGAACGTGGGGTCGGTCGCGGCTGGGGTGACGGGTGTGGTGACGGTGGCAAACTGCGTCTCAACCAACATCACCGGCGCGGTGACGGTGGGTGGCGGGACGGCGGGGGGCGACCGGTATGGGTCGGTGACGATCAGCAACGCCACCTTCGGCGGCAGCACGGCGGTGTCCGTGTGGACGAACGGGTTTGTGGAATTGACGGGCACGGGGAGCGTATTTGTGTGCAACACGTTCACCTGCCGCGGCGGCACGGTGACCAACTACGTGCAGGGTATGGCGGGTGGGGTGGATGTGACGAACAGCGCGTTGCTCTCGCTGGTGATCACCAATGGCGCACGGATGCATCTGGTGTTCCAAAGACCAAGTTTGGTGGGAGCGTATTGGGGGTTGAAGTGGGCGGGGAACCGTGCGACGCAACTTCAGGGCATGACGAACAGCGGGGCGCTGTCATGGGATGCCTCGCAGGCGGGTGGCGTTGTGGAGATCTTCACCAATGCGACGCACACGATGGTCGGATATGTGGTTGATCAGGCAGGCACGACTTTCCGGTTCAGGTAGGAACGTGGAGCGTGTCGGGTGTCGCGTGTCGGGTGGCGGGGGGCGCGTGGAGCGTGGAGCGTGTCGGGTGGCGGGTGGTGGCATTCACACTTACTCGCCACCCTTAGTCGGATACGCTTAATCAAACCGCTTAGTCGACTCAGTGTGGCTTGTAGCTGGGTAAGCACTTGTAGCCGGGGTCACCGACCCCGGCTACAACGGGGAGAATCGGTGAACGAGAACGGCGACGTGCGAAAGGAGTTATGACATGATGGTGTTTAGTTTGTGTGATCACGGGTGGCGGTCGGCGGTATTGGTGCTGGTGGCGTCGTGTGGCTGGGCGGCCTGGAGCGTGGCGGAGCCTACGCAGCGGGCGGCCTCGACGTGGCCGCCCAAGGGCGCGGCCCAGAAGATCATGGTCACGCGCGACGCGTGGATTTCCGGCATAGGCCAGGAGCGCGAGGGCAACAACGGCGGCGCCCCGAAACTCAAGCTCAAGGGCATCCAGGAAATGTCGCTGTTCGATGTCGACGCCGCCGGGCTCAAGGGCAAGCGGATCACCGGGGCGCTCCTGCACCTGAAGTGCACCTCACCCAGCGTCCCGGCCCGCCGTGTGAGCGTCTCCACGGTGGCCACGCCCTGGGTCGAGGGCACCGGCGGGTCCTACGCCAAGCAGGAGGGAAGCGTGTGCTTCGTCAGCCCCGCCCTCGGCAAGGGCGAGTGGGCCTACCCCGGCTCGTCGGTGCTGGACGCGGCCTGGGGCAAGGGCCACACCCTCTGGCGCTTCGCCGATGCCACAGTCCCGGACGCCGGCGGCTGGCAGGCGGTCGCCATCGAGCCCGACGTGGTGGCCGCGAACGCCGCCGGCCTGAGCCACGGCTTCGCCGTGATGGACGACGTGGGCAGCGAGTGGTCGGCCAAGGGCGGCGCGTTCCAGCAGACCCTCTACCCGAACCGCTTTTTCGCGAGCCGCGAACAAAACAATGCGCGCCCCTGGCTCGAGGTGTGGACGGACGGCGAGGATCGCCAGGCGCCCGAGGCCGTGAAAGCCGTCGCGGTCGACACCGCCGGCCTGCCCCCGGGCCAGGCGCTGGTGAAGTGGGCCACGCCAGCCGACCGCGGTGGCGGGCGGACCCTGGGGTTCAACGTCCGCTACAGCGCGGGTGCTGCCGAGAAGCCCATGCCGCGCTACCTGGTGCCCATGGCGCGCAAGGCTGGAGAGGAAGTCCGCATGCTGATCCAGGACCTCGGCCTGAAGTCCGGCCAGTCGGTGCGCCTGGACATCGAGGCGGTTGACGCCTCCGGCAACGTCGGCCCGGCGTTCAGCCGCTCGGTCACGGTGTCGGCCCTGCCCGCGACGCTGGCGATCGCCGACTCGGGGCTCGAGGCGTTCGCTCCGTCCGAGAAACTTCCCGAGGTCGGCGGGCTCAAGGTTGCCGTGCTGGACATGCTGGACAAGGTCGAGGCGAAGACCGGCAAGCTCGTGCCCGACCATCCCGCCGGCTACAAGGGCGGCAACCATCTCTGGTCGGCCGACCGCAAGCTCGTCCGCCTGCAGGCGGCCCGTAACGAGGCGGTGGCCTTCCTCGTCAACCTCGAGGGCAAGAGCGACGCGGTGGAGGTGAAGCTGGCCTTCGCCGCCGATGCCGGACTCAAGACCGAGGTCTACGCGCTGGACTGCGTCAAGACCGGCGCCGGCATGATGCCCGACGCCGCTGTGCCGCTGGGCGGCGCGTTCGCCATCCCCGCCGCGGGCGACCCGCAGGCTGCCGACGCGTCCAACGCCTCGCTGCTCGGCGAAATCTACGTGCCGCACGCGGCCGCCGCAGGGCTGCAGAAGGGCACGCTGACGATCGCGGCCGGCGGACAGACGCTGGTGCTGGCCGTCGAACTCACCGTGTGGGATTTCACCCTGCCGGACAAGCTCTCGTTCATCCCCGAGATGAACGCCTACGGCACGGCCAACCCCACGGCCAACCTCGCCTACTACCGGCTCGCGCACGAACACCGCACGTGCATCAACCGCCTGTACTACGGGTGGAACTGCACGGTGAAAGACAACGCCGGCCCCGCGGTGAACGGCGACGCGTACGACTGGAGCGCGTTCGACCGCGATTTCGCCCCGCTGTTCGACGGCTCGGCGTTCAAGGATCTCCCCCGCAAGGGCGAGCCGCTCGACGTGTTCTACCTGCCGCTCAACGAGGACTGGCCCGTGCCGGTGAAACCGCACTACAGGCCGGGCTACTGGGCCGACGAGGCGTTCGCCGCGGAATACCCGAACGGGTTCCGGAAAGGATGCGCCGAGTTCGCGCGGCATTTCAACGAGAAGAAGTGGAGCGACACGATCTTCCAGTTCTACCTGAACAACAAGGTCTACTACAAGAAGGGCCGCCCGTTCGACTCGCTCCCGGCGCCGTGGATCTTCGACGAACCCGCGCAGACGCAGGACTACTGGGCACTGCGCTGGTACGGAATCCTGTTCCACCAGGGCGTCACGCAGCATGCCGGTGCGGCGAAACTGTGGTACCGCAGCGATATCTCCCGGACACAGTTCGACCGCGACCTCCTCTGGGGTTTACTCGACATGGAGGTCATGGGCGGCACCACGCCGCAGAAGGCGCGCATGAAGCAGGACGAGCAGCGGCTCTGGGCGCCCGCCTACTTCACCGAGTACGGCAGCGCCAACGACCCGAAGGATTCGAACCTGCAGCCGGTGGTATGGTCGCTTCTCGCCTGGTCGCGCGGCTCGGTGGGCATCCTGCCGTGGCAGACGATCGGAACGAAGGGCGCCTGGGACAAGGGCGAGGCGACCTGCGTGTTCTACCCCCGTGAGGGCGGCCCGGTGGCATCGGTCCGCCTGAAGGCCTTCACGCGCGGGCAGCAGGACATCGAGTACCTGACGCTGCTGGCCGACGTGTCGGGCGCGCCGCTCTTCGCCGTGGCCGACGGGATGCAGCGAATCGTTGACCTGTCCAGCAACGTGCATAAGACCAGCGAGACCGACGCGGGCACGATTCGCTTCGACAAGGCCGACACGAGCGCGCTCTGGAAACTGCGCACCCGTGTGGGGGCTATGGTCTCGGCGAAGAAGCCGGCGTTCAAGCGCGTGCTCCGGTCCATGCCGAATGTGCCACGCGACATGAATGCGTTGCCGGATCTGGGCTATGTGACCGTGGCCCCGCCCGTGCCGGCCGCCGTCCCGGAGATGTGACGGCGCGCATCCGACGCGCCTGGCCAATAGTCGGTTTACGAGAACGGCGACGCGAACGGATTAGTCCCTTACGACTTGAATCAATCGCATCTTGGTCATGATTTGAACAAAAGACATTTGAACAGAAGTTCGCAAAGATCGCGAAGGAAATTTGTTATTCCGCCGGAGGCGGTAAAGAATAACTCTTCTTTGCGGACTTCGTGAGCTTCTGTTCAAACTCTTAGTTTTGGTTCCGGCTATGCCGGGTTAGGTTCAGTGAGCTGGAGTCGTCCGTTTTCAGGCTTGCGGACGGGACAGAGCCCGTCCCTCCAAAGGAAACTATTCCGATGGGGGCGTTTTTCAACAGGCTCATAAGCCCTGTGGGCAGGGCATGCATAGACGGGAAGGAAAATGTTCGCATCTGCAATGCATTATTGTCAAAGTGCACAGCATACTTTCACCTATCTTCCCCGAAATATGACAGGATCAAGAGGCTGGTGTTGATAGAGGTTGGAAATATATCAGAAAAGGAATATCCATGAATCGAGTAACCGGATGGTGTTGGAGAACGATGGCGGTGATGGTGATGGTTCTGACCGGCGCGGGGCGCGTCGCGGAAGGGGAGACGACCATCCCGATTCCCGCCGAGGCCCAAACGAGTCTCTCTCCGAGGGAGACGTATTCCGAGAAGACGCTGATCCGCATGGCCTATGCGGGCGGGGCCAACGTCGAGATTCCGGTGTTCCGCTACGACCTGAGCGCGCTCAAGGGCGTGAAGATCGTCAAGGCGGTCATGACTCTCAATGTGACAAAGGAGCGGCTGGAGGACTGGACGCTGACGCTGAGGGCCATCGGCGGGGACACGCTCATTCCGTGGGATCCGAAAACAGCCACGTTGAACGGCGCCGGCTCCAAGCCGGGGTGGCCTGTTGGCGGCTTTTTGAAGATGCAGCACGGGCCCGATCTGGGTGAGGGCCCGTTGGCCAAGGGCACGGAGGATGCGCTGGTCACCTTCCCGTTCAGCGAGGAGGGACTGGCGGTCCTGCGCGACATCGCCGACGGCAAGCGGCCGAACAACGGCTTCTTTATTGATCTGGCCCGGCTGGGAAATTTCCAGAGAGTCTCGTTCGTCTCGGTACACCAGCGGGCGATCCTGCAGCCGTACTTGAAGGTGACCGTGGTGGAAGAAACCAAGGCGGCCGGAGCCGCGCGTTTCACATGGCCGGGTGATGCCGGTTCCGTGGAGTGCAAAGTGACGTCCGACACCTCGATCTGCGCCCATCAGGACGAGGAACTCGACAACGTTGGCGCCAAGGACAAGGTCCGTATCAAGTACATCCAGCACTTCTGGGCGGGCGCGCTGGATCTTTCGGCCGCCAAGGGCAAGGAGATCACGGCTGGCCTGCTGATGCTCAAGCGGGTCGAAGGTGGCGAATCCGAGGCGCTGGCGATGCGCAAGTTCTGGGTCTCGACGGTCGTTTCCGATTTCGCCGAGGGCAAGGCCGATGACTACGGTGTGCAGCCGCTCAAGATGAAGAATGGCGTCAACTACCGCTTCGCCGGGACCGACAGCCAGTTCTGGGGGCGGCCGCGCGATCCGAAGGATTACGCCGTCGACAAGATCACGGTGCCCGGCAAGGCCGGCGAACCTGCGACCACCGTCATGAAGCCGGTCAAGCCCAATATCTTCTTCGATCCCGAGCGTCCGGGTGTGGATGACTTCACGGATGCCGTCTTTGGTAACGGTGCCAGCCGTTTCCATTTTGCCAGCGGCGTCGAGTTGAACGCGGATGGCTACTATCTCATACCCATTCCCGGCGCGCTGTTGCAGTCCATCCTGCTGGGCGAGGCGCGCGGGTTGGTGCTTTACGACGGCTCGGGCACGGCGTTGAACTACGATGTGTGGTCCCGTGAATCCAAGTTCCCGCCGAAACTGCTGGTGCAGGTCAAAGCGCCCACCGCGGCGGCGTCCGCCGCTCCCGCGGGCTTCCGTGCCACGGCTGCCGGAGCGCATGCTCCCGGGCTGGCCTTCCTTGAGTGGACCGAAGGCGCGGGGACGTTCGGCTATGAAATCCGCGTGGACGGGAAAGCGGTTCCGGCCTGGCAGGGCATCGCCTGCCAGGGCGCCGGCGCGAAGATCCGCCTGCCGCTCGACTTCCTGGCCGCCGGCGCCCGTGCGATCGAGGTGGTCCCGTTCAATGTGACGGGACAGCGCGGCACTGCCGCGAAGGCCACGGTGAATATGCCCGCGGCCGCCGCCACGGTGGCGCTGGTCGACGCGGCGAAAGTCCCCAAGGCCCGCGCTGAGAAGCCGGCCGGTGGCGACAAGCCGGTCCGCCTGTGGGCGTGCGACGAACTGGGAATGGTCGATCCGCAGACCGGAAAGCGTTTCCATACCGGCGACGACTCCTACAAGCTCGGCAACTCCGTCTGGGATGGCCAGACCGTCCGGCTTGTTTCCGCGCGCGATTCCGTCGTGTGCTTCCAATTGATCCTCGAGCCGGACAAGGCCCGCGGGATCACGGGCGTGCCGGATATCTCCCTCTCGCTGTCCGACTTCAAGGCGGAAACCGGCGGGAAGCTCAAGGTGACGCGCCTGGCCCGTTTCTACACGGCCTGGTATCATGAGACGGCGGGACTCAAGGGCCCCGACGGCAAGTCTCGCTGGCTGGCCGATGCCCTGATTCCCGTGGATCCCGATCGCGCCCCCGCATTCCCGAACGGGCGTGTGCCGGAGCAGGCCAATCAGGCATTTTTTGTGGACATCCATATTCCGGCCTACGCCCTCGCCGGGGAGTACACCGCCGACCTGACCGTCTCGACGGCCGTCAGCGACGATGTGATCCCCGTCCGGCTGAAGGTGTATGACGTGACCCTGCCGCAGAAGATGACGTTCCGCCACGAATTGAACCTTTACCCTGGTGGTATCGTCGGCGGAACCGGCATTGACGGGTACGCCAATCCCGAAGCCGCCGGGGCCACCGTGCAGACCCTGCACCAACTTGCACGCTTCCACCGGCTGGTGGTCAACATGCTGCCCTATTCCCAGACCGGCCGCACGTCGCCCGTGCTGACGCCGCCGATTGCGGGAGTCGGCAAGGCCACCAAGGTCACGGACTGGTCGCTGTACGACAAGACGGTTGGACCGCTGGCCACGGGCAAGGCGTTTACGCCTGAGGCCGGCTATTATGGTCCGTTGAGCGGCGTGCCGGAGGCGCATCTATACCTGCCGATGCACGAGACGTGGCCGGCGGACATGTCGCAGTTCTGTGCCAACCATCCGGCCAAGGACCCCGCACTGGAGAAGCTGGATATCAAGACGGCGGAAGGCAAGAAGGCCGCGCGCGACCTGTTCAAGCAGAAGCTCTTCCCGGCCTACCGCATGAACTGCAACGGGCCGGAGGAGGATCTCGGGGCGTTCTTCCAGGAGGCGAACGTGAGTATCGCCGGGCAATTCGCCGAGCACTTTGCCGCCAAGGGCTGGACCAACACGTTCTGGCAGTTCTATCTGAACAACAAGCCCGGCTTCGGGAATGCCACGCTGTACACCCTGGATGAGCCGATTACGGAACTCGACTTCCGCGCGCTGAACTTCTTCCTGACCCTCTGGAAGCGCGGCGTGCAGGAATCCAAGGCGG
This sequence comes from Kiritimatiellia bacterium, assembly GCA_044359285.1. Taxonomy (GTDB): domain Bacteria; phylum Verrucomicrobiota; class Kiritimatiellia; order CAIKKV01; family CAITUY01; genus JAABPW01. The sequence goes on along the minus strand of JBIKMI010000105.1, from coordinate 865 downwards.
GTGATAAGGTGCGGTTCGAGTACCGCGGCGACATCTCGCGGCCGCAGTGGCAGTTCTCGTTCCTCGACAATGGCGCGATGAACCTGCACTGCATCTCCGCGGCGTTCTTCACCAAGAACTACAAGGTGCGAACCCGCGCCCAGCGGTTCGGCTGGGAGACCTGGCTCTACGGCGGCGGGCCGAATGAATTCGGCAACACCCTCGCGCTCTACGGCGCGTGCGTCAACTCCTGGTCGCTGGGCGCCGACGGCATCCTGCCGTACTACACGGGGCTCAACTCCAAACTGGGGACCTTCGATGATCTGGCGATGCTCTACCGCTGCACGGCGGCGGAAGCCGCCTCGGTGGGCCTCAAGGTGGCGCCGCAGAAGGTGACCGGGATGAATCTGAAGAACATTCCGGAGGAGTTCAGCTATGTCGGGCCGTTCCCCTCGACCCGTCTGCTGGTGGCGCGATCCGCTGTCCAGGACATCGAGGCGATGAACGCGCTGGCCGAAAAAATGGGTGTCCACCGCGATGTCCTGCGCAAGTCGCTCCGCGCCAGCCTGGACCTGTCCATGCACATTGAATCCACCAATCCGGATGATCCCGGTAGCAGCGTGTTCACGGCCCTGAACGCGCCGTCCATCGCCGCGCTGCGCGAAACCGTGCTTGAAAAACTGGCGGCGGCAGGAAAGAAATAAGGGGAATCAACATGACGCCTGAAGTCATCCGCCGCGTGCGCCCGAGGTACAGCGACCGCTACCTGGGCAATCCGCACAAGGGTTGCTGTACCTTCCAGCATTTCAACGGGGAGGCGCTTTATCCCGGTACGTGGTGGAGCGAGGAGGGGCCGACGGAGTTCCCGGTTCCCGCCGATCCGGCG
>JBIKMI010000104.1:0-8854 GCA_044359285.1 Kiritimatiellia bacterium | reverse complement strand
TTGAATTTTAAACTGTCTTTCATGCTTCCGACCATACCCTTCACCCCACACTCAGGCAATGATTCACATCCCGTCATTACAGGAACCAAGAAAATGAATATGAACAGAAGCACGCGAAGCGCGCAAAGGGGCAGCAGCGAATACGCTGCCGCCACTATCTATAGGGCATTCAAGCCCAGGCATTTTCGCCGAAGGCGCAACTATCCCAACCTTCGCGGTCTTCGCGTGCTTCTGTTCAAATTCTTTTCCCATCAGCCCTGATCCACTCTCCCCCGCCACTTCCGTCTCATCACGCCCACCATGTAATGGGTCTCGGTGATACGGAAGGCGAGCGTGAGTCCGAAGTATACCAAACCGGCCACCGTGATCTCAATCATCAGGGCCAGGACCAGGAGTGTGAAGCTTGTCGCATATCCCGCCAACACCCGCTTGAGCAGCCAGGCCGTCAATCCACACACGCCGGTGGCGCCGCCCACCAACACTGCAAACCGGAACCAGGTGCGCATGGTTCCGAAATGCACATCCCGCCGCAGGTAAACGGCCAACTGCACAAAATTCAGGATCGCGATACATCCGGTGGTGGCGGCCAGTCCCACATGTCCCAGATGGAAGCGCTTCACCAGAATAAAGTTAAGGATAATACAGAGACCGATCCCCACCAGACTGACATTTAACGGGGTCCGGCGCCGGTCCAACGCATAGAAACAGGGGGTCAGCACCTTGATGGCGGCATAGGCGGCCAGACCGATCGCATAGGCCCGCAAAGCCGAGGCGGTCGAGGCCGTCGAGGCAGCGGAAAAATGACCATGCTGATAGATCACCTGGATGATTTCCGGCGCCAACACCGCCAGCCCCATCGCCGCGGGAAGTGTCAGGAACAGCGCCAGCCGGAGCGCTTCCTCAATCGTTTTGCCCGCCTCCGCCATTTCGCCTTTGGCATGCAAACGGGCCACGGCCGGCAAGGTCACTGTGGCAATTGCCACGCCAAAGATCCCGATGGGAAACTGCATCATCCGGAACGCGCAATTCAACCACGAGCGCGCGCCATCGATCTCCGAGGCAAACATCCCGTTGACCAGCACATTCACCTGGACAGCCGCCCCGGCAATCATACTGGGCCAGGCCAGGGCCCAAACCTGCCTGAGACGCGGGTCGCTCAGATTGAGTTCCCACTTGAACCGGAAGCCCAGCTTGTACAGGGCCGGCAACTGCATGCCCAACTGCGCCAGCCCACCCAATAAAACCCCCAGCGTCACCCCATAGAGGGCACGTTCCGTGAAGAGGGGATGCCTCCAGTCCGCCTGGGGGTCGAACAGGTAGGCGAGCAGGACACTGCTGATGACAGAAACCAGGTTAAACACGGTGGACGCGGAGGCCGGAAGCCCGAAAATAAACCGGGCATTCAGAATGCCCATGACGACCGAAGCCAGGGACACCAGCATGATAAACGGGAACAGGATCCGCGTCAGCCGGACGGTCAACTCAAACTTACCGGGCACCTGATGAAAACCGAAGTTGGTGATCTGCACCAGCAACGGACTGGCGATAATGCCAAGAATGCAAATCACCCCCATCAGCACAATCAGGGCGCTGAACAGCAGACTGGCCAGATGCCAGGCAGGCCGTTCGCCCTCCTTATGCAGCGTCTTGGTAAACACCGTGGTGAAGGCGGTGGATAACGCGCCTTCAGCGAACAAATCGCGCAGCAGATTGGGAATCTGGAAGGCGGCCAGGAAGGAGTCCAGGCACTTCCCGGCATTGAACATTCCGGCAATCACGACCTCACGGACGAGCCCCAGAACACGGGATCCCATCACGGCAAGGCCGACTATTCCGGCAGCTTTTCGGCGATCAGACATAAGCGGGCCATTAAACAGGCGGAACCCCCACCCCGTCAAGGGAGGAACTACCCCACGGAGCCCGGCGTCCGGCACATCACGCGCTTGAACACCCGCGAAAAATAGAAGGGGTCATCAAATCCCACCCTTGTCGCCACTTCCTTAACGCTTGCCCCCTCATCCCGCAAGTAGCGATACGCCAACTGCATCCGCTCGCGATGGATGAACTGGGTGGGCGTCACCCCCAACTGTTTTTTAAAAAGCGCATTCACATGCTCCGGCGTAATGCCAAATTCACGAGCCAGACTGCGCCGGGTGATCTTCCGGTCAAGATGCGCCCGGAGATGGGCCACCATCCCTTTCATCCGCCCGGAGCAATCTCCCGATTGACTCCCGCTCCAGAATCCCGCTAACCGCACCCAGATTTCCTTAAGAATGGTTTCAAGCAATACTGACCGGTATTTATCATACCCCTCATACACCGCGCGGCACCTCATGAACAGGTCATGGATCGCGGCATCTCCCCCCGTCCGGGTAACCCGCTGGGGCTCAGGGAAAAACTGATAGTCACCCCGGGCCCATTTCGCACCCGGAATCAACTCGCCATGAATGCAACTGAACACCGCATGCGAAGGCTCATCCAGCCGTCTGATGGTATGCCATACCAACGGCGGAATCAGCAGCACATCCCCTGCGTTCAGAATGAGAGGCGGCTCGGTTCGTGTCTCATAGGTAAACCGCCCCTCCACAATCAATATCAACTCAAAGTCTGGGATTTGCCGTTCCCCCCAGGCTCGCCCCCGACTGACCTCCTGGTAATTGGCAACGGAGACTACCGGCCGGAGTTCAGTGACTGTCAATCGAACTGGTTTCTTACTCTTGTCCATGAAAACCCCATCCCCATCCATTGCGCTTCTCATTCACGCAATGAATAATGGCCCACAGTAGATGGACCTTCTGTTTTAAAAAGTTACTTTTATTCAGGCCTGAAATCAAAGCAAAAGGAAAGTACTCATGACCACATCCCCGAAAGTGATCACCCCCTGTCGTCCCAAATGGAAGGGAAGCCTGACGGATCGCCAGCGCTTCAACAACCAGATGCAGTACCGGCCCATTGACCGTTGCTTCAATATGGAATTTGGCTACTGGCAGGAAAATTTCACCGAATGGGATCTGTTCGCCAAAAACAACATCAAGAATAACGAAGAAGCTGATGTGTTTTTCAACTTTGACCGCTATGCCGTCGCCAGAGGAAAAGTCTGGATGAATCCGCCATTTCCCTGCCAGGTCGTTGAAGAGACGGCCACCTCCATTATCCTTATGAATGACGACGGACTCCTGGCGGAAGTCCCTAAAGCCAAACAGGGTTCATCTATTCCCCATTATCTTAAAGCCTCCATCGTCACCCCGGATGACTGGAAGCGCTGCAAAGAGGAGCGGTTCCGCCTCGATGATCCGGCCCGGATCATTGACATCAAAAAAATCCAGCAGCAACACCCGACCACCCGCGACTATCCGCTAGGGGTGAATTGCGGATCCATGATTGGTAAGATCCGGGACATGCTGACCTTTGAAGGTCTGGCCTATGCCGGGTTTGACTACCCGGAAATGGTTGAGGACATGGTGGAGACCTCCTGCCAACTGGTGGAACACGCCCTCGACCAGATGCTCCCCCACATCGACTTCGATTTTGCCGAAGGCTGGGAGGACATCTGCTTCAAGAATGGTCCGATCGTCTCCGTGGATTTCTTCCGGGACGTGGTGATGCCGCGCTACAAGCGAATCTCGAAGCGGCTACAGGCGGCGGGAATCAAACTCTGGTGGGTTGACTGCGATGGCGATGTGCGCCCCATTCTCAAATACATTATGGAAGGGGGCATCAACTGCCTGTTCCCCTTTGAGGTCAATGGCTGCGCCCATCCGGCGGAGTTGCTGGCCGAATACGGCAAGGATCTGCGCATCATGGGCGGATTTGATAAAATCGAGATGGCTAAAGGTCCCGAGGCGATCAAGGCTTATATGAAAACACTGGTTCCGCTCGTCGAGCGGGGCGGGTATATCCCCTTCTGCGATCACCGCTGCCCACCCAATGTTAAACCGGAATATTATCTCTACTACCTGGATCTGAAGGAACAGATGTTCGGGATGAAATAACCGGAGATAGGGTTCAGGGTTCAGGGTTCGGTGAAGATTTTGAGGAGAGGGCTATTTTCTTCTCAAAATCACGGCAGGTGTCGGTGGCTTCCACGACCTTGCCGTGCCGGCTACAGCGCTGAACGAAGGGGTTCACCACATAGTGCTGACAGTGCCGGCAGAGGCGTTCCGCCTCGGTTTCGTCAAACACCTTGACGACCCGGGGGGCATCACTTTCATCGAACACCTTCGGTTTGCGCCTTTGTTTGAACGGCACCTCCGCCTCGTCGGCATACTCATGCCCGCAGGAGGCGCAGGTCAGGGCCTCCCCGACCTTCTTGAACCCGTCATATTTCGGCACCCGTTTAAGCAGACTCTCCTGCCCGCAGGCCGTGCAGCTGATTTCCACACTCATGCGCACTCCTCACGTCTCACGTTTCACATCTCACAACAGTTCCCTGGCCTTCGCGACTGCCTCGGCGATCTTGCTCACATCCTTGCCGCCAGCCCGGGCCATGGCCGGCTGGCCACCGCCTCCGCCACCCGCGATCTTGGCCACTTCCTTGATGATCTTGCCGGCATGCACGCCTTTCTTCACCAGGTCCGGGCTCACGACGACAATGAACTGCGCCTTCCCCTCACTCGACGCACCCAGCACCACCACCGCAGATCCCGCCTGAGCCAGCGCCGCATCGGCCAGATTCTTGAGGGCATCGGCCGATACTTCCCCGACGGCCACGGCCATCAGCTTCATGCCTTTGACCTCGGTGGCCGCCGCCAGAACCCCGTCCAACTTCTGCATCGCCGCCGCGTTCTCATTTTCCTTGATCTGTTTATCAAGGGTCTTCACCTGGTCAGCCAAGGCTTCCACGCGTCCCGAGACTTCAGCAGGTGACACACTGAACCGCTTGGCCAGGCCTTCCAGCATTGACCGGTCGGCACACATGACGTCATAGGCGGCTAGGCCGGTCACGGCCTCGATCCGGCGGACACCGGACGCAATGGAACTTTCCGACACGAGCCGGAACAAGCCGATCGTTCCGGTGGCCGACACATGGGTTCCCCCGCAGAGCTCGCGGCTATAGCCGCCGACATTGACCACCCGCACGGTATCGCCGTACTTCTCGTCAAAAATGGCGACAATGCCCGAACCGGGCACATCCTTGAGCGCCATCTCACTCACTGTGACGGACGCATTGCCGAGGATCAATTCATTGACGCGGCGTTCCACGGCTGCCAGTTCAGCCGGTGTCAAAGCCTGGAAATAATTAAAGTCGAACCGCAACCGTTCAGGCGAAACCATGGAGCCGGCCTGCTTGATGCTGGTGCCCACAATCTCCTTCAGGGCGAATTGCAGCAAATGGGTGGCCGTATGGTGGCGGGCCGTCGCCGCCCTGCGTTCGGAATCCACCGTGGCGGACACCGTCGCGCCGGACGCTATTTTTCCGCGGGTCACCCGCCCGACATGGAGCACAATGCCTTCTGTGGGCTGCCGGGTATCCGTCACCTCAAACTCGCCTTCAGGTCCGGTCAGTGTGCCCAGATCGCCGACCTGGCCGCCCTTTTCCGGATAGAACGGGGTTTCCACAAGAAGGATCGCCCCTTCCTGCCCTTCGCTCAAGGTCTCAACGACCAAACTGACGCCGGCAGCATCCTTGCCCAACAACTTCAGCACCGGGGCCGTACCGGAAAGACCGGTGTAGCCGGTAAACTTCGTCTTGATTCCGCTGGCCACCAGATCGGAGACCAGATCCACATCCGCATCCGCCGTGGCCGCCTTACGGGCATCCCGGGCCCGCTTCCGCTGCTCGTCCATCAGTACGGCGAACCGTTTTTCATCAACTTCAAGACCTTTTTCTTTCGCCATCACGACGGTCAGATCCAGCGGGAACCCATAGGTATCATAAAGCTTGAACGCCGCCTCTCCGGGGAACACCGTGCTTTTCGTGGTGACCACCGAGGCGGCCACTTCGTCAAACAGCGACAGGCCGCGATCCAAGGTGACCGAGAAGCTCTCCTCCTCAGCGAGGATTGCCCGGGCGATCTCTTTGCGGTGCTGCACCAGTTCCGGGTACTGGGCCCCCATCGCCTCCTCCAACGTCGGCAGAAGCGCTGTTATGAAGGGCCGGGTAAATCCGATCTTCCGTCCATAGCGCACGGCGCGGCGCAACAGGCGGCGCAGGACATAACCGCGTCCGTCGTTGGAAGGAAGCACCCCGTCACCGATGGCGAAGGCCAGGGTCCGAAGGTGATCGGCAATCACCCGCATCGCGACCCCGCCCGGGCCCTCATAGGCATACCCGCTCAGCTGGACCATCTTCTGGATCACCGGCTGGAAAATATCGGTGTCGTAATTGGACGTCTTGCCCTGAATCACCGAGACCACACGCTCCAGCCCCATGCCGGTATCGACGTGCTTGGCGGGAAGTTCCTCGAGGGAGCCGTCCTGACGGCGGTTATACTGCATGAACACATGGTTCCAGATTTCGATCACTTCCTGCAGCCCGGCATTGATCATGTCCGGGGTACAGCCATTGACGGTGCGATCGAAATGAATTTCAGAGCAGGGCCCGCAGGGACCCGTCTCGCCCATTTCCCAGAAGTTATCCTTCTCGGCGAATTTCAGGATGTGGGTGGGATCGATGTCGGTGACCTCTTTCCAGATAGCGATGGCCTCTTCATCATCCTTATAGACGGTGGCCCACAACCGGTTCTTGGGGAGTCCCCACACCTTGGTGAGCAGTTCCCAGCCCCAGGCGATGGATTCCCGCTTGTAGTAATCGCCGAAGGACCAATTTCCCAGCATTTCGAAAAAGGTATGGTGATAGGTGTCATGGCCGACCTCTTCCAGGTCGTTATGCTTGCCACTGACCCGGATGCACTTCTGACTGTTGGCCACCCGTCCATACTGGCTCACCCGGGCGCCGAGGAAGATCTCCTTGAACTGATTCATCCCGGCGTTAACGAACAGGAGGGTTGGATCCGCCTGCAATACCACCGGTGAACTGGGGACAATCTGATGTTGCTTGGACTGATAGAAGTCCATAAACGATTGCCTGATTTCCGCCGCCGTCATACCCGATTTCGTCATACGCGCCATCCTTTTCAATACAACCCACACACCACCAAAATCGGCCCAGAGGCTATACCACCCCCCGTTCTGATTCAAGAGTCAAAACAAGATCTGGCTTTCTCCTGATACAATCCTATGTTAGGTTTCCGCGCATGAAAATTTCACGAGAGCGGTTATCGCTCCTTATTTACCTGCTGCCTGCCGTTGCCGACATGGTGGTGGCGCAGTTTATGTTCATCAATGCCGTCCGCCTCTCCCAGCAGGGGGCCAGTGCAGTGGTCGTAGCCAATACGGTCACAACCTGGAGCCTGGTCTATCTGGTGGCCTGCCTGATCCTTGGCCGCCTGGTGACCGAAGCCAATGCCGCCCGCCTGATAATGGTCTCCATGGGGGGGTTGTCCCTGATCAGTTTTCTTTTCACCGTGATGCCCGGAGTGGCGGGGATCTACGTCCTGATGGCACTGGCCGGTATTGCAACCGCCTTGTTCTTCCTTCCTTTCCAGGTCTTCATGAAGGCGGTCGACGGCACCCATAACAAGCCCATCACTTACTCCACCGGGCTTTACACCTTTGCCTGGAGCATGGGCTTTGCCATGGGGCCGTTCATATCCGGCATCCTGATGGAATTCGGCACCACCACCCCCGGGGGCGAGAGTTCAGGCTGGAAAAATGCGTGCTATTTTGCCTCAACCCTGTGCGCCCTGACCGGGATTGCGATTTATTTTCTACGCGATCTGGTCCGGTCGCCACAGACGGCACCCAGCCGGCTCGTCGAGACCGCCCTCCCGCCCGCCACGAGACCCGTGGACTATTCGCAGCAGCCCGACCTCGCGTGGCTGGGCTGGGCCAGTGCCGGCGTCGGGGTCATCGTCCTCACCTTCCTGCGGGCCGTCTTTCCAGTGCGCGGGGAGACCTGCCTGCATCTGACCCAAAGCTTCCAGGGACTTCTCTTTTTCCTGGTAAGTGCCGCGCAGGGGGTGACGGGACTGGCGCTCTGCCGGAGCCGGTTCTGGATGTACCGCCCTGCAGCGGTGGTCGCCTTCGGCTGTCTGGGAATCGCCGGCGCACTGGCTTTCGGGTTCGGCCAATCCCCGCTGCTCCTGTGTGCCGGCGCCATCCTGTTCGGGATCTACACCGGCAGCTTTTTCTTCTATCTGGTATTCCACGCCCTCATTCATCCCGTGCGAAGTGCGCAATATGTGGCGATCAATGAAAGTGTGGTCGGGATATGCAGCGTGCTGGGCGCCGTGCTAGGGGGATTCGTGGCAGACCGGTTCGGGTTCGGGGCCCTCTACGCCTCAGGCGCCACCCTGATCCTCATGGCCCTGATCCTGCAACGATTCGTCCATCACCGTCATCCGCTGGAAAAAACCTGACGCCCGATTCGTCTTCGCTAATTAATCACCCTCACCCCAACCCTCTCCCCGCGAGGGAGAGGGAGTAGTCCCGGAGAACGTGATTCCCATCCCTCCTCTCCCCTTGGGGGAGAGGATTTAGGTGAGGGGTTTCCCAGAATCCGGTTACTGCTTGAGTTCCGGCATGTAGGGGATCTTGATATTGAAGGTCTTACCCAGACGGCCCAGCTCCGTGATGATTCCGGGCTGACGGGTGCGGGTATGCTCGCCAATTAAGTAATAGGCGCGCTGCCACGCCCAACTGGTCCGGATCGCCGCATCACCCGGTATTGCCTTTTCAACATCCAGATCAAAGACCATATCGCATTGGATGTCATCCGCCTGACCCGTCGCCTGGAATACCAGTCGTTTGGTTCCCGTCATAAAGCGCCCGTAAATGACCAGCGGCCGGTCGA
>JBIKMI010000135.1:0-7616 GCA_044359285.1 Kiritimatiellia bacterium | reverse complement strand
TGCAGGCAGTCTGGCGGGCTCTTTAACGGGCGCCTTGCAAAGCCGGGGTCAGAAGCCCTGCCAACACGCCGATAATGGCAATGACCACAAGCAACTCAATAAGGGTAAAGGCTCTGGCTCTGTTCTGTATCAGGGTCATATGTTATCAACGTCGTAAATTCTTTTCATTCAGCTTTAAAACAATAAATAAAATACTCCCACCTGAAATTGTATACGAGCAAATAACTTTAACTATAAATTTAGCAGAAATCGTGCCACCCCCCTCAATATGGATGCCAGGGCCTTATTTATCTTCATTCCAGAAAAACAAGGTGCCATCAACATGACGAGGTGCATTCCGATGTATGCATAGTTTGCAAAAGTCGTGTCTTCCTGTATGCGTTTTTTTGTATCAGGAAGGTCATTTTGAGGCCGGAAGTCGGTTTAAGGTGTGAACGGTCGACAGTCCTTGCATGGCATAAGAAATGCTATTATATATTTGAATCGAGTTGTTCAGGGTATGGAGGATGGAATTTTTGCAGAGAATTCTTGTAATTTTGTTTGCACTTTTGCTGGCGGGGACGGTACAGGCGCTCCCCGCGTTGGAGTGGCGCTTTCCATCCTTTCCCCTTCGCACGGTTTTTCAAGTGCCGGAGGGAGGTACTACAAACGTCCTGCTCACGCTGAAGCGCGTGGGCAACAGGCCGGTGATCACGAACGGGTTTCTGGCTTGTGGCCCTGACGGAACCCCATTGCCGTTGCGTGTGGTGCAGACGGAGGGGGACCAGGTTGTTATCACGCTGGAAGCCCCCCGTTACGGAGGGCGCCCCTGTGCCGTGTACTACGGAGGCAGTCCCTCCAATGAACCGGTAACGTCGCCGGAAGCGGCAGCGGACCAGACCCCCCTGGCAGTCGGATTCAAGTCGCTGCAGGGACGTGCCATCCCAACATCCTGGGAGCGGCTGAAGCAAATGCTTAAGTCTGTATCGGGCCAGATCCGGACCCCGTTCCGGGTGGCCGGCTTTAACGAAATTGGGCAAGCGCTGACGCTGAGTGAAGCCAATAATGATCCCAAGAAAATGAAGGACAGTCGCCGCCACAGGGCGGGAGTGAACGTGGCCGTCGTGCGCGCGGTCCTGCTCTGTCCCCGTGCGGGAACGTTTCGTTTCGCGGTGGACTGCCTGGATGGCGGTTTCGTGACGGTGGACGGCGAACTGGTCGCGGCCTGGCCCGGCGAGCATGGACCGGGTGCCTGGCAACTGGGGACGCCCGTCTTTCTCAAGGCGGGAGTTCACCGGGTGGAGGTGTTCAATGTGTTTGACGGAGGCCAACCCTATCTCCGCGTAGGCTGGCTGCCCCCGGGGCGGAATGACGTTACCCCGCTGGCTGCACCGGATCTGGTCGCCTCGTGTGAAGTGCCGGGAACCCGGGCGGAACGAATAGACCGGACGCTTCAACCCGGATTTGTCGCGACCCCCGTGCAGGCCTACTCCTTCCGCGGCGATTCCGCCGAGTTTATTGCAGTGCGGTTCAACAACATCACGGAGAACTGGATCACCCCCGAGATGGAATCGCACTGGCAATTTGGCGACGGAACGCAAAGCAACGAAAAGAATCCCATCCATGTTTACAGGTCTGCTGATGTTTTCAAGGCCTCACTGGAAGTTCGGGACGCATTGGGGTTTGTCGCCGGCTGCAGCGAATCCGTAGATTGCCGCCAGATTCAACCTGAGGAATACGCGGTGTCGTTCGACATGTCCGGCTTGCCGGCGGTGTGTTTCAGCCGGGATCAGGTGGCGCCCTCCCTGCGTATACAGGGCGCCGTGCCTACCAATGTCGTCCTCGAGGTAAGCTGGGAATTTCGCCTCCGGTCAGGGGTTTCGGGCCGGGCCCAGCGTGAGATTACCCCGCGGATCCAATCTCAATTCATTCCACTTGCGCCTGAGGCCGCGGGCGAACTGGAATCCCTGAGTTGGAGCGTCAGTCACCGGCAGACCAGACTGGCGGGAGAACGGATCCGGTTTGTGCGTCCTCCGTTCGAGGCCCTGCCCACCCGCATTGAAGGGGACAAACTTTATGCCACCGGGGGCACTCGACTGGTGCTGGTCCCTGACGAGGGGGTATCGTCATTCCGGCAGGCGGCGCCCGCTCCCGTACAGCGCCTTGGCCGGCTCGTGTGCGCGGATGATTCTCTCGCCGTTTCGGGGCTCATAGAACCCCGTGGGCAACCGTTCGATCACATTCTGGCGCGCCTGCTGACGGGGAGGGTGGAGGAGGTCCGTTACGCGGCGCTTCCCAAATGGGGTCTATTTCCGGAATCGTACGGTTCCTTGCGCAAGCTGGTCGATGTGCCCGCCGCCTTGCATCGCGAGCAGGCCGATGTTGCCATTCTCAGTATCGGCTTGCAGGACATTCTGGAAGTGAAGGATGTCGATAGTTTTGAGCGGCAGGCGGCAGCGCTTTCGGATATGCTGACGATGTCGAAGAACTTGAGAACGGTGTGGGTGACCCCGCCCCCTTATCCCTCCGCCCCGGAGCGCAGCCGCGTGTTTGCCGCGGCGATCCGGCGTGTCGCGGAGGCACGCGGGATTCCCGTGGCTGATCTTTTCACGGCCTTTAGCTGCGCCTCCGACAGCCGACATGTCTTTTTTCAGGAAAATCCCCTCATGCTGTCGGACTTGGGACATCGGCTGGCAGGTCAGCAGATTGCCCGGGCATTGATGGGGGAGTAAGAAAAGAGGTTATCAGGTGTCAGGTGTCAGCCGTCAACCGTCAGCAGCCAGCAGTCAAAATGATGGCTTCATGGGTGATCCCCTGACGCTCAGCCGTTTGCGGCCCGAGTGGAGCGCCCGGGTTCCAATCACCCGCGCCCAGCGGATGGTTCTGATGGCGGGGTGTGCCGTGCTACTGCTCATGGCCGCCTGGCAGCCCTGGTTGACAGCGAGGGCGTTTGTTCTGGTGGCCACCGTCTTCTACGTTGTGCATGCCGTCTACAAACTGGTCCTGGTTCGTTTCTCCGTTTCCGAGAACTCCGAAATCGTCATCGGGGCGGACGAACTGGCGGGTATGCATGACGACGATCTCCCCGTCTATTCGATCATGGTGCCGATGTACCATGAACGCGAATCGGTAAAGCATCTCATCCTGTCCTTGAGTCAACTGGATTACCCCACCGGCAAACTAGACATCCAACTGCTGCTGGAGGCTGACGACCAGGAAACCCGCGCCGCCGTGGCAGCGATCACTCTTCCTCCTTGCTTCCGGGTCACCGTTATTCCGGTCTCCCTGCCGCGTACGAAGCCCAAGGCCTGCAATGTCGGACTCGATTTCGCCCGCGGAGAATACCTGGTGATTTACGACGCAGAAGACCGGCCCGAGCGGGATCAACTCAAGAAGGCGGTCATGGGGTTCTCACGGGCCGGGGCGGAAACCATCTGCCTGCAGTCACGTCTCAACTTTTACAATCCGCGCCAGAATCTGATAACCCGTCTGTTTACAGCGGAATATTCGGCCTGGTTCGATTTGTCCCTGCCGGGACTTTCCGCGGCGGACGCAGTGATTCCGCTGGGAGGAACGTCGAACCATTTTGTCACACGGAAACTGAAGGATCTTCTGGGCTGGGATGCATTCAACGTGACAGAGGACTGCGATCTGGGCATCCGGATCCAGAGGGCGGGCTACAGGACCCGGATGCTGCATACGACGACGTGGGAGGAGGCGTGCAGCCGGATCCGTTTCTGGATTCCACAGCGGACCCGCTGGATCAAGGGATACATCCAGACTTACCTGGTCCACATGCGCCATCCCCTGCAATTGATGAGTGAACTGGGTGTGGCCAAGTTCCTGCATTTCCAGGTAGTGGTAGGGTACAACACCTTGGCAACCTTGCTCAACCCGCTTTTCTGGTTTCTGGCCATCCTGTGGTTTCTCTTTCGTATTGAGTCCCTGACCAGTTTATTTCCAGGCCCGGTGTTCGCAATGGGGGTGACCTGTCTCTTTGTCGGGAACTTCGCGTTTGTGTACCTGGGGATGATCGGGTGTTACCGGCGGCGTTACTGGGATCTGGTGGGTTATGCGCTGCTGGTTCCGTTCTATTGGATGCTGATGAGCTACAGCGGGTGGCGGGCTTTCTTTCAGTTTTTTTCCGATCCTTTTAAATGGGAGAAAACCCGTCATGGATTATAAGTACAAACTGATGAATCTAAAACGTGAATCTCTATTGTGGCGGTGGGGTCTCTGGGTGGTCCTGGCCGTCGTGATTCTGGCCACCGGGCTTTACCTGGGGCGGGACGTCGGAACAGAGGGGCTTGTCCGCGAAAATATTTGCCGGGAACTTCTGGCGGGGCATACATCGGGCCGGCAGGGGATGATCAGTTCCGTGTGGTGGGGGCCTTTTCCCACCCTCGTGATTCTGCCGGCAGGGTTCCTGCTACCTGCCGCATTATCCCTCCCAGCCTGCCTTCTGGTGAGCGCGTTGTTTGGCGCGGCGACCCTGGTCCTGATCGAACAGGCGTTACGGATGTGGGGCGCGGGACGCTGGCGCTGGCTGCTGATGCTGGGGGTGGCGCTGAATCCGACTTTCCTCGAGCATTGCTGGACGGGGTCGTCGGCCCCCATGATTACGTGTCTGCTGGTCCTGTCCCTCTACAGCGTGACGGCCTGGGTGCAGAAGCGGCGTTTGCTGGACTTGATATGGTTCGCCTTCGGCAGCGCCCTGCTTCTGGGAACGGGTTACGAGATGAGCGGCTGGATATTGGCGGCGGTCTGCGTCGTCGCCATCGAGGAGTGGCGGCGCCAGGTGACCGGAGCGGAAATAAGGGCCGTCTTGCTGGTGGCGTTGCTACCGTTGGCCTATACGGCAGCCTTGTGGCTGTTGATGTGCTGGTTGATCATGGGAGATCCCCTCTATGCGGTCAAATCACTAATGGTGGCGGGACCGGGACCGGGTGGCGCCCTGGTTCTGCCGGATGCCCTCTGGTGGTGCTATGCAGGCCTGGCGGGGCTGGTGGGTTGGATGTTGGTTCTGGCCCTGCGCGGACATGACCGGAGCGGTGTCTGCCTGGCGCTCCTCGGTCTGGCCTTGCCGGGCGCGGCGGGCCTGATGGCCTGGCGCGAACAACTGTGGGACACAGCGCCGCTCCTCCTGTCACTTCTACCCGCCGCAGTTCTGGCGCTGGGACACTGGCTGGCCAGAAGGCAGCAAATGCATGGTACGAACGGGGGTGGTACACCAGCCCATTGCGGGCACCGCACAGTCGGTGTCTGGGTTCTGGCCTGCCTGCCACTCCTGGCTGATTTTGTTCCGTTGGCGCTTGCCGGGGGACCGCCGCGAACGTCTCCTTCTTTCCTCACCGCACAGCAGACCCCATGGCTACCGGATCTGGGACGACATATCCGCCTCCAGACTCCTTTCGCGAAGGTGTTTGTTTGTGGCTTCGAGAGCTTCGCTCTGCTGCAGAATCAGGCCAGTCCGATCTTCGAGCATGCCCTCGACTTCAACTTTGACGAAGCCAGGCATGATTACTACGGTCAGGTCCTTTATCTTCTCGTTCACCGGCCGGAGCAGCGCAACGCCATGGACAGCATTCATTGGAAAAGCCGGAATATTTATGTACAAGGTGGGAAGGATGCCCTGTATGACAGCGACTGGGGCGATTGGCGGTTGTTCGAACTGATTCAGGCGACCCGGTCGAGATAGGAGTTCATGAAGGTTTCACGCATATTCGTAAGGATTCTGGGGGCCGCCGCTTTAACAGCGGGGGTGATCGTATTCGGCTCTTGGCATTGGAGACTGCAAGGTGCGTCGGAAATGCGCCTGAAACGGGCCACGATGCTTGAGGCCCAAGACCAGTCCCTGCGGGCCGAAATCGCGGCAGGAGCCGTGCAAATCCGGGATTTGATGGATACGTTACGAGTCGCATCGAACCGGATCGCTGAAGTGGAGCGGCAGCTCGAAGCGGAAAAAAATACCAACAATCCGCTCCGGCGCCAGATCGAACAGATGCAGGCCGGGCAAATCGGACTCAAAGACAACCTCGGCAAGAGGGATCAGTCGATGGCAAGTCTGAACACCTCCCTGAATGAGACCCGGCAAGCGAACAAGGAACTGCGCGCCGAGGGCGACGGGCAGCGGGTTCAGATCGCGAAACTGGAGAAGGAATTGAAGAGCATGGGCGAACGTGAGGACGCCGCCCAGTTGCAATTGGGGGAGGCTCGTAAAAGCGCTTCCGATCTGCAGACGAAACTGGATGAGACCCTGCGGCGCCTGGCGGAAAGTGAACGTCTGGCCGGCGAACTTCAAAAAAAGAATCAGGCGTTGGAGACGGCGGCCACCAACACAGCGTCTAGCGTTTCCTCACCTTGAATGCGATGTCCCGTGAAAACGGGGGGACGGTGACGGAAAGCGTCCCCTCCCTGACCGCAACGTCCTGCGAGTTCGTCAGCACCCCCCCGGCGGTACTCCAGAATTCAACGCGGTAGAGGTCATTGCTCATGCCGCCCAGCCTGGCCACCAGATTGCTGATCACGGGATGAGCATCGGAACTGGACGAGTTGAACGCGGGCGCGTCGTAGATCCACCCCAGGGATCGGGTCCCGTTTTTCAGGGAGAAGGCCCGAATGCGGACATCCGGGTGACCGGGGTCCGAGAACACTGGATTATAGGGCACCAAGGTCGGGTCGCGCCGGTCTTCCCCTTTCATGAAGCGACTGATGGCCAGAAACTCCGGGTAGTAGTTTTCCTCCTCGATCAGACCCCACCACCAGAAGAGCGGGGTGCCGGCGACAGGGATACAGGTGGAGGCCCACAGTCCGGAATGCAGGCAGTTTTCAAGGTGCACCAGGCTCTGGGCGCTCGAGGCACCGCCGAACTCGGTGACCATCACCGGCTTCCCTGTGGTATTGTTGTTCAGGGCGGTGGCGGATAGAAGTTCGACAATCTTAAGCATATTGGAATCCTTATAATAGGCATCAACCGAGGAGTGGGTGATTTCGGGAAGCGTTGTGATATCCATGTTCTGGGCGGTGTAGTCACTGCAGTAATGGGTGGTGATCAGGCGATCGTTGGGGTCAAGTTCGCGGATGGCGGTGGTGGCAAAACGGTGCCAGTCCACACAGTCCTTGGTACGGTAGAACTCCTCACTGGTCCCGGTAAGATTCAGTTCGCTCCACAGTTCCCAGGCGAATACCTTGGTGCTGTAACCCCAGCGGGCGACAATGTAGCGCATCAACTGCCGGAAGGCCTTCCGGGCACGGGGGTCGGTGAAGTACTCCTCCGGTTTTTCGAGATACCCGCCGAGCTTCTTATTGAAAGGATTGGTCGCCCACTCGCTGTCCATAAAACCGCTGAATTTCCCGTGGTTATGAATGACCACATTCAAGTAAATCCCGTTGCGGTCGGCTTCGTCGATGACCCGATCCAGTTCCCACGCATTCATCAGGTTGTACTGGCCGATACCGTGATAGCCGGGCCATTGTGGCGCCCATTCGATGCCGAGTGACCAGGCCGCCATCCAGATCTCGGCGAAATTTTCCCCATGCTCGCGCATCGCCGAGAAATACCTGGCGTAAGCGGTGGTCCCCTCGGTCCAGCGCTGGGCCCATGGGAACGCGGTGTTCAGGCGATTATCGGAGGGGGA
>JBIKMI010000103.1:0-8895 GCA_044359285.1 Kiritimatiellia bacterium | reverse complement strand
TCGAACTGCACCGAGTAGGTGTAGGTTGGAATCGCCGATAAAAGTTCCCGGTACCGTTGATCGCTCTCCCGCAGGGCCTCCTGCGCCAGATAGCGTTCTGTGATATCACGGGAGATGCCGAACGTGCCCACGATCCGCCCTGCCTCATCGTGGAGCGGCATCTTGGTCGAGCTGCACCAGGTAACCCTTCCATCCGGCCAGGTTTCCTTCTCCTCCTTGCCGATGATAGGCTGCCCGGTCGCGATGACCTGCTTTTCATCCTCCAGCGCCGCGCGGGCATGCTCCTCGGAAAAGAAGTCAAAATCCGTTTTCCCGCTGAGAGCCGCCGAATCAGCCATCTTGCACGAGTCAACCTTGGCTTTATTGACAAGCACAAACCGGCTCTCCAGATCCTTGAAATAGATCCTGTCGGGAATACTGTCCATCAGATTGATCAGCAGACGCAACGCCACCGGCGCGGTAACCCCGGCGCCGTGCAGGTTCGGGCTAACGCCATTGCCAACGACCGCCTCAAGCACGCCGACAAGGGTTTTCCCGGAGTTGCCTGTATCCCGCCTCGGGTTGTTTTCTACCGCGTTCATCTGCCGGAACTTTAAGGATCCTTGATCAGGGTGTCTATCAGGGAATCCCTGATTTTACACCCGTCGTCCATGAACCCTGTTGGAAATATGTGGTCTCCAACAGGTCATTGTGGCACAATAATCCTGAGTCAAGTTAAGTTCCATGCGTAGACAATATGCAATCCGGACGACCCATTCTCTTGATGGTGGAGCAGAGCCCGACCCAGGCGCTCGAAAGTCGCCGTGTCCTCGAACAGGCAGGCATCACCGTTCTTCTTGTAAAGAATGTTGCCGAAGCGCTGATGGAACTCCAGCAACATCCGGAGGCAACGGAAGACAAGATGCAGGAACGGACACGGGAACTGATGAACGCCAACGAGGAACTCACCGTGACGGCCCGGAGATTGGAAACCTATGAGCGCATGCGTTCGGAGTTCATCGAGAACGTGTCGCACGAACTGCGCACGCCGCTGGCGTCCATGTCGGTGGCAACCTCGAATCTCCTGAAGGGCATCCTGGGGCCTCTCCCTGAAAAGCTCCAGCCCTACCTGGTTATGCTGGCGCAGGAATGCGAGCGGCTCAAGGAGACCGTTGCCACCATTCTCGACATAGGGCGGATTGATGCGCAGACCCTCGTGCTGCACCGCATGAAATTGCCTTTCCACGCCTGGGTCCGCCGGGCAGCCGGCGTTTTTAGCACCGCGGCCGGGGCAAAGCGGGTGTCACTGTCTATGACCGACGGGGAGGTTCCCGGATTCGTGGATGCGGATCCGCTAAAGCTGGAGCGTGTGATGGTCAGCGTGATTAAAAATGCGGTTCATTTTACGCCACCGGAGGGGCATGTGGATATTGAGGTGGCCCACCTCCGCCAGGATGCCTGGATCGAGATGCGCGTCACGGACAACGGCATCGGGGTGCCCCCGGAACACCTGCCACGGCTGACCGAGCGATACTACAGGGTCGGCGAGTTTGTCAGCGGCACCGGTCTGGGACTCGCCCTCTGCAAGGAGATCCTCGGGTGCATGGGAGGGGAGATTGAGATCCTCAGTCCTCCACCCGGCAGACCCAAAGGAACCCAGGCGCTCATCCGTCTGCCGCTCGCACCGCCACCCGCCGTTCTTGCCGTTGATGACAGCAGAACCGTGCAAATGCTGCTGGAACGGCACCTGAAGTCCCGAGGTTACACCGTTACAACCTGCGGAAGCGCGGAGCAGGCCCTGACCCTTCTGGCGGCAGATAAGCCTGATATACTGCTCGTCGACTCCATGATGCCGGGCATGGACGGGGCGGAACTTATCGCCCGGGTCAAGGCTGATCATACTTTGCGGCATTTACCCGTCATCATGATCACCGGGGCGGAGATTGGCGGAGCCCATCGGACCATCCTTGAGGAGTTCAGGATTCCGGTGCTTGGCAAACCGTGGAAACAAGAGGAACTCATCGCCTGCATAGAGGATGCCATCTACGGCAAACACTATTTGGAACGATAGACAGCCCCTGAGAAAACATGAAGATACGGAAAGATTGAGAAGCCAAAAACGCCGGACTGAGGCAGGGGGAGGCAAACGTGGCAGCGCCCAATCCACGGGATGCGAATGCAAAATATTGCAATCGCACAGAATTCAGGATTCAGGAGTTGCAAGCCATCTGACTAGTGAAGGCGCTGCAAGCGGGTTATCCGGCCCCCGACGATCCACTCCACGCAGTAGATGTCTCCATTCGGTGAAAAACATGCGCCGTGAGGGCTGTTGAACCTGCCGGATCTGACCAGCGGGGTCCCCGCCAGATTCGGCCAGCCATCAGGAGTCTTGCCGGGTTGCACCACGTCGCTAGCACCCACTTCGGTGACAAGGTCCAGCGTATTGACGTTGAACACCTTGACGCCCGTCAGCAGTTCGGGAATGACCGCGAGATCGCCAAGGAAGTCGAAGCAGCAAGGGCTGTGCGTTAGGGTGGTCTGGCGCTGGAAGCGTCCGTCACTGTCGTAGATCACGACGCGTTTGTTGCCGCGATCCGTGATCCACAATTCGAGTCCCGCATCCGAGTGTTGGAAGTTGATCCCGTGGGGACAGGCGAAGCGCCCGGCGCCCTCGGTGCCGTCGAGTGATGCCACGTAATCGCCCTTGCGCGTGTAACGATGCACCAGTGACGAGCCATAACCATCTGCCACCCAGATGTCGCCATTCTCCGGGTTCTGTGCCGCCCATGTGGGCGTATAGCCGCCACCCTGCTCATACGTGGCATGCGGGGCTCGGGTGATGGTCTGCACAGTTTCACCCTCGAGCGTGACCTTGGCGACCTCTTTGCTGGCCTGGTCCGTCAGCCAGAGGAATTCTTGGGCGCCGTCTACGACCTTGGTCAGGCCATGAGCGCCGAGCCAGCGGTTGCCCCCGATCGCCGACATCAACTGACCCCGCGGGTCAAAGGTCAGCAAACCGTTGTGGGCCTGATGAAAAACGATCACCGTGCCGGCGTTGGTGACACAAACTCCATGGGTTCGTCCATTGCTACGGCCCGACTCGCTGTTCGGGATCCTCGCCCAGTTGTCAATCCATGTGTAAGCCGGTGTTGCGGTATTCGTCATGCGGCACTCCCTGTTCGGATGGGCATTTCCATGCAGCCGATCTCAAATTTCGTAAAGACGATGTTATCGAGCACATCGGATGGTGTCAATGTTGCCGACGCCGCCATATCCCTGCGCTTTTCAAGGGAGAACTGCAGGAGTCGCCAATGTTTGGTGTGTTTCGCACGTCGTGGCGAGACTCCTCATGATGCATCCATAAGGGTTATGCCCGCGAACAGGTAGGTCTCCCGGTTCATTTTCTATGATACCTCTTTTAGGTATCAATTCTAAATCCTGACTTCTTGGCGCGATGTAACAAAGTGAAATCGCACCCAAGCCACGCGTCCCGTGATCAAGGTGTGTTATGCATGCGCAGGTATTCGGTCTCCAGGTCTGAGCCGCGCTTGATCTCCAGGATTCCGCACCCGGCCGAAAGCAACAGCGGGATGATCCTGGCGTTGAGCACTTCCGGCGAGTAGTCCTGTGAAAAAAGGGCGGTCAACTCACGACCCTCACCGGAAGGTTGCCATTCCACCCCGGGTGCAGCGTGAGCCAGAGCCTCCATGGAGGGCCCCGGGTGAGTCAGAAGATAGGTGATGCGATGCCAGCTTTGAATGATGGCGGCCAGGGAGTCCTGCCGGATAAGCTTCCCCTTCTCAATAAACGCCACCGTGTCGCACATGGCTTCAAGATCCGCAAGGTGATGGGAACTGACCACAATGGCTTGTTGTCCGCGTCGCTCGCGGATCAGGGTTCGGACCCTGGCCGCTTCAATCGGATCCAGTCCGTTAAGCGGTTCATCGAGCAGCACCAATTCCGGATGTCCGAGAAAGGCCTGAGCGATGGCAAGGCGCCGGGTCATGCCGTGGGAGAGGGTTCTAACGGCGGCCTGTCGGCGGTCCGAGAGATGGACCCAGTCCAGCAAGGTGTCGATCGCTGATTCCAACTCCGGGCCACCGGCACCCTGGAGGTGCCCGTAGTAGCGGAGGAGCTCTGCCACGCGGGCATGGGGCGGAAAACGTGAATCCTGAGGCAGGAGCGTGACCCGGCCGCCATGGCACCCGGCAGTAAAAGGGCCATCACCCAGAAGATTAATGGACCCGGAGTTCGCCTGGAGCAGGCCGGTTGCCAGCGCCATTGCCGTGGTCTTCCCGGCTCCGTTACTCCCGACCATGCCGAAGATGGAGCCGACGGGTACGCAGAGATCGAGGCCGTCAAGCGCGCGGGAGCGGCCGTAATGTTTAACAACCGCCCGAAACTCCAGGGCGGCGGTCACAAATCCCTCCTGGAGAAACGCGCATAGCCGCCTAGCAGGTAAACGCAACAAAGGGTCAGCAGGAAAACGATGGCGGGGACGGAGTGATTGACATCGCCCCACCACAGGTTGAGCCGGTGGGCGCCAGGGGTAAGCGAATTCACGAGATCCCAGATGCGCCGCCAGCCCTCGCCTGCAAACGCGCTGGAAATACCGCTCAGGATCGCCATGACGATGAGGGCCAGAAAGCCCATAGCCAGGGCGAGATTGGGGCCGGAGCACAGCTGGGAAATGCCCAGCGCAAGCCCCAGAAACGCGAGTGAATAGATCCAGGCCTTGCCGGCAAAGAGGAGCATGGCCAACGCAGTCGCCAGCGGCTCAAAGGCGGTCATGCGGCAGAGACCGGTGAGCCAGGCTCCCACGGCACTGAGAAACAACGCGAGAACCAGTTGGATGGCCTGACCGGTAAACTTTCCCACACACCAATGTAACCGGGGAATCCGGAAGAGGACGAACCGGGCCGACCCGCTCCAGATCTCTTCCGAGACCCGGGCTGAGGAGGTCAACATCACCAGCGCCGGGGTGAAGGCAAATGAAAGCCAGCCATAGAAAAGGGCCAGCGGGGGGATCTCCAGCAGACTCTTTGCCAGTGCCTTGTCGCCGATCAGGGCGATCATCATTTGACGGAACCCATCAGATTTCCACAGCGTGGCGGTCACACTCCCGGTTTTGGCGGAAGTGGCCAGCCCCAGCGTGGCGGTCAATTGGCCCTCCAGCTTTTGGAGCACGGTGATGAAAATGGCGGTGGCGACAATGGAACCGGCCAGATAGAGCAGCCCCATGATGATCACCCGGCGACTCCGGATGGAATCCATGAGTTCGTGCCGGGCCACTTGCCAGACTATTTTCAGGTCCGCCGTCATAGGAGGTCAGCGGAATCTTCGTCGTCATCCCCTTCCATGGAATGATCGACGCGTTTGAAAACCCCTTCCGCCTCGACGAGGGGAAGAGCGACTTGCGGGTTGATGAAATCAAAAACCTGGAATTTCGATCCGGCCTTCTCACGCCAGTCCGGCGGTTGAGTCCGGTCGAGATCCTTGTAGGCCCAGACAAGGGTGGCGCTCAAATCGTTGATCATCAGGATGCTCTTCTCCGGGGTGAGCGTCTTTTCCGTTTTGATCAGATCCACCCAGGTGCGGATACTGTTGCTCAGCCGCAAATTCATGGCCTCCATACTCACGGCAAAGTCCATGGCCTGGGCCTCGCTGGTGGTGACGTTGGCTATATAACTATTGCGGGCGAGATCTGACCGGACCTTCCAGAGATTGGCGGCCTGTTCCAATTGATTCTGCATCGAGTGCGCATTCGTGGAGGCGACGGGCGTCACGGTGGCTACAGAAGCCGGGGCATTGCTATCTGCGGGAATGACAGGTGGCGGAACGGGGGGGCGCCGTCTGCCCCGGGCGGGTTCCGGCTTGACCTCCGGAAGATTGAGCATGGAGGTGATGCCGTTCAACCCGGAATGAGCCCCTCCCTTTTTAGCAAGCTGGGCTTTAAGGGTGTCAATTTCCCCGGTGGCCTTGCGGAGATCGGCTTTAATCGACCAACTTCCCAGCATCAGGCCCGCCAATAATGCGATCAGAACGGTGACGGCTGTTTTCATGAATTTCCATGCCTATTATTTTAACATCCACTTCAGCACATCCTGTATTCTCAAATCCCAGTAATCCCACGTATGGGCATAACCGGCATCACCTTGCCAGGCAAGAGGGAATTTAAGTTTCTTTGCATGTGCCAGAAAATCAAGATTTTCCTGATATAAGTGATCGTTATCGCCGCAACATGCATAGAGACGGGGTCTTCTTTTGTCCGATGATTTCAGCTTTTTCATCAGATGCATGAGATCGTGCTGAGAGCCTTTAATCGGATTTTCGCCGAAAGCGTTCCGCATCAGTGACGCCAATTCGAGTTTACGATCGGAATCAACCCACGCAGCAAGATCCAGTACCCCCGAAAGACTCGCCGCGGCGCAATACTGTCCGGGATATTTTAATGCCATCCTGAATGCGCCATAACCGCCCATCGACAGTCCGGCGATATAATTGTCTTCACGTCTGGCCGAGAGATGAAAAAAAGAGCGGGCGATCTGCGGCAGCTCCTGTGCAATAAACGTCTCGTAGGCCTCACCATAGGCCATATCCGTATAAAAACTGCGATTGACCGCGGGCATGATCACCGCGATACCCAATGAAGCAACGTATCGTTCAATCGATGTTCGCCGCAGCCAGATCGAATGATCATCACTCAATCCATGCAGCAGATACAGCGTTTTACAACTGCCTTTGTATGCTTCATTTTTAAGACCGATTTGACCCAACGTGTTCTGGGGCAGAATCACGGTCATTGACGAACTGAGGCCAAGTGCCTCGGAAAAGAATTTACATTCAAGAAGCGCCACAAGGAACCTTTCCTTTCGTGTTGTGTCAAGGGTTTGCCCGGGGTGGGACTCGAACCCACACACCCTTGCGGATAAGGGATTTTAAGTCCCGTTTTTTATACGTATTTATTAGATATTATTGAAATATGTATCCGTTATGCCGTTGACACCCTGCATTTTTTATGGTTCACTGTTGCCACTAAACGAAACGAGGCGCAACGATGAAAACACGAACTGGTTATTTAATCAAACGCGGCAGAACATTCTTCGCAGTGTGGCAGGTGAACGGAAAAAAGTACACAAAAACCACCAAGTGCACCACAGAACGCAAAGCCCGAAAAGCGCTCGCCTTGATCATGGAGCCGTTTCTTATCGAGGACACAAATAAGACCCTCGAAAGCGTCAAGGCCAGCATCGAAAAGGGTAGCCAGCGCATTGCCGTTATTGAGGAGGCTAAACACCCACCCCTACCCCTCAAGCATGCATGGGATAAATACTTACTGGCATCCTCAAGGCCGGCGTCCGGTGAAGCCACCCTGAAACAATACGAAAGTCACTATGACCAGTTTCTTGCCTGGCTGACAAAAAACCACCCCGAGGCACTGGCAATGCGCGACACGTCGAGGAAGATTGCCTCGGAATATGCCAGTTACTTGTTAGGGCGCGGTTTATCGGGGAATCGCTTCAATAAGCATATTCGATTCTTGGAGCTAATCTATCGGGTACTGGCGGATGAGGCGCGAATCACTGACAACCCATGGGGAAATCCGAAACGCGACAAAACCGGCAAAGGGATCACCCGGCAACCCATTGGGAAACGGCGCACCAGGCGCGAGTTAACAATCACGGAATTGAGGGATATCTGCAACGCCGCTACTGGCGAATTGCGCGTGTTGTTTGGGATCGGCATATACACCGGCTTGCGGCTGGGGGATTGCGCCACATTACGCTGGGGCGAAGTTGACCTCATTCTGAATAAGATCACACGCTGGCCGAACAAAACAAAGCGTTATGATGATAAGCCTATTACGATGAATATTCACCCTACTCTGCGCGCCATGTTTGAGGAGATACCGGCGAATATTCGTAAGGAATATGTGTTACCTGGCATCGCTGACGAATATGTGAACAATCCCGTTGCGCTCACGCTGAGGATTCAAAAGCATTTTACGGATTGCAAGGTATCAACCCACCGCCCCGGAACTGGTATTGAAATAAGAATTGGCAAGGATGGTAAGACCGAAAAAGTAGATACCGGAAAACGTGCCGAGGTGGAAGTCGGTTTCCATTCCTTGCGCCACACATTCGTGACGATGCTGGCGGCCAGCAACACACCCCTTGCGGTCACACAATCACTTGTAGGGCATAGCAACCCGGCGATGACGATGCATTATGACCACCCCAGCGAGGCCGCCTCAGCCCTGGCTGTGGCCTCCCTGCCCTCAATGACAGAGGAGCCCATCAAAGCCCTACCCCCTGCCGGATCGCCCCGCCTAATCGATGCTGATGCCGTTCTGGCGGTCATTGTGGGATCGAATGCGAAAAACTGGAAATCCAAGTTGGAAGAATTGCGGATGTTAGTCGCGAAGCCTGAGACAAAAACCACAGCCCCCTGAGTTGCGGGAAAATTAAAATGACTATCCAGATCAAAATTGGCTTGAAATCTGAACGGCAAAGATAACAATCTCTGGCATGGCAAAAAATGCTGGACAGTCGCGGGCGCCAAAGAATAACAGGACGATACAAACCCAAAAGGTGTCCGCCGATCTCCGTCCCTTCTCTAAGGTCTTTCAGTTCAAAGTGACCCTGCTTGAGACCGATCCGCCCGTCTGGAGACGAATTCAAGTTCCGGGATGCTATTCCTTCTGGGATCTGCATTGTGCCATAACTGATGCCTTCGGCTGGCTTGATTACCACCTCCATCTCTTTACAGTCCGCAACCCAAAAACCGGCAAGCAAGAACATTTTGGGATTCCAGAGGATGAAGAGGATGATGACCTGGTCGGATATGCCACCCTGCCGGGATGGATGACGGCCATTTCGCATTATTTTACGCCCGACAATACCATTGCCGATTACC
>JBIKMI010000102.1:0-8924 GCA_044359285.1 Kiritimatiellia bacterium | reverse complement strand
ACCACGCCGCCGGCTTGCAGGTCGGGCGGCAGGACATGGAACGTATAGGTTTCGATCTCCAGGTGACCGACCGGCAAGGTCTGGATCTGGCTCCAGAACCGGGCATCCAGGCTGGCGGCGGTGGCACGGAGCGGGCCATTCCCCTCGAAATAAAGGGGCAGATGGAAATGGATCCGCCAGAGTGAGTCGGCCACCGTCGGCGTGACCGGGTTTGCCAGCGCTTCATGCAGATCCGCATACCGGAAGGGGGGGCGGGCTTTTACCTGATGAAGATATACCGGATCGAGAAAGTCAGCGAGCTGGGCCCTGGCCGCCGGGGTCGGCGTAACCTCCAGCGCGGAACTGAGCTGGACTTTGGAAATCCGGATCCCCTGTCGGATCAGCAGGGCCAGGCTCCCGGCGAGTTCTTCGAACTGGATGGCAAGATGACAGGTGTCAAAGCAAACCCCGATGTGGCGGCGCAAAATCGTTTCGGCTTCGGTGCGGGGGCAGGAGAGGCGGGCGACCAGTTGCGGAATGGCATGCGGTATTAATTCCTGTTCAAAGAACTGAATAATGTCCGCTGTGGTTTCCAGGAGGCAGTCCGGCTCCGGCTCGAGCCCGAGATGAATCTCCCTGCCGGTCTTCATGTGTATGTCGTGGAGGGCGGCTGCGCATTCAGCCAGCTTGCTCATCATCTCGCGGGAAGGGGCAGCCTCGCCCCCACTTTCCGGAGTGAATTTGTAGCCGAGCGGGAGGGTGCTGATGCTGCCGTCGGTTTCGTCCGGAAGCAATTTCGCCAGGATGCGCGCCAGGGTGAGGGTGTAGTCGAGCCGCTCCGGGGTCGACCAGTCTGGCTTGTAGACCGTCGTTTTGACCGGGCTGGTGTGAAAGGCGCCGTAGGGAAAGCCGTTGATGGTGAAGGCGTAGAGGTTCTGCTCCCTCATGAATGACTTAAAGGCGGCGAGCACTTCAGGCTGGCTTAACTGGTTGGCCGCCTGATGACTTAAGCGCAACCCTAACCCGAAAGGCCGGTCGCCGGCGACCCGGTCTCGGATCGCCAGGGTATGTGTCTGGATGGCGGCCAGATTCTCAGCCCAGGTCTCCCCCGGATGAACATTCAGGCAATAGGTCAGATGATGTGGTGGCTTCATGGCTTTGCATTTTACTCTTAATCCTAATCGTAATCGTAATCTTAATCCTCTCTGGGCCTGGGGATTACGATTAAGATTAAGATTACGATTATGATTACGAATGGGAGGTTAGAGTTTAAACATTTTTCAGATAGGAGATTCCTGCGGCAATGAGTGCGGGATCCATGGTGTGGACTTCTGTCCGGGCGCCAATGGGGGCGGGGAGGGTGATGGTGAGAGGGCCGCCCAGGTGCTCCTGGAAACGGTTGAGGCCATCCAGAATCGACAGGGTTCCGTCCGGCTTAAGTGTGGTCAGGTGTTTGTTCCAGACGGGGAGCCCCGCCTGGTTCAAGGCGGTCAGCAGGGTGGTGAATGCCTTTTTGGGGATCAAGCCCAGCCGCATGGCGTAATAGGAATCCAGGGCGATGCCGATGGCGACCGCTTCACCATGCCGCAGGCGATAGCCCGACATCACTTCAAGCTGATGCGCCGACCAGTGTCCGAAATCCAGTGGGCGGGCGCTGCCGGTCTCAAACGGGTCACCCCCCTCGCGGATATGGTCCAGATGCAGTTTGGCACAGGTAATGACCAGATGTTCCATGCAGGACGGCTTCCGCTCGCGCAGCACCCGGGCATGCCGGCAGAGATACGTGAAGAAGGCGCGGTCTTTAATCATGGCGACTTTAAAAGCTTCGGCAATGCCGGCAATCCATTCGCGGTCAGGCAGACGGTCCAGGAAATCGAAGTCGTTGATCACCGCGAAGGGTGGAGCAAACGTCCCGAGAAAGTTTTTGCTGCCAAAGAGGTCGATTCCCGTTTTGACGCCCACACCGACATCGTTCTGGCCCACCACCGTGGTGGGCATGCGGATGACGCGTAAACCCCGGTGCACGAGGGAGGCAGCCAGCCCGGCCATATCGAGGATGCTTCCCCCGCCGATAATCAACACCACGCTCTGGCGTGCCAGATGGCGTTTCGCCATCCGGTCAATCATGCGGGTGAGACCGGAAAATTCCTGCTTCGCCTGTTCCCCGCCGGTGACGGTCTCGATGGGGCCTACGAGTTCGAGCACATCCTGATGCGCCGTGAAGTAGGCCCTGATCCGCGCTTCAGCGTGGGGCCAGGACCGGGAGGCGCCTTTATCCATACACACCATCACCCGGTGTCGGCATGATTCATGGAGACGGTTAATGGTGTTGACGAGCAGAGGATTCCCAGGGGCGAAGAGGTCCCGGTGGAAGTAGACGGGGAACTCGAACGGGACCGAGAGGCATTGGTGGAAACCGGTGATGGGATGGCTCACGGGATGGTCTCCAGATGGTGCTTTACGAGCTGGGCGAGGTCCTGCAGGGTGTCCGGCGCACCGGCAAACTGGAAGGTGCCCGCCCAGGCGGCATCCCGGCCTTTGCCGACGGTTCCATGTGAGCCCTTGATTCTACGGGTGTCCTGACTGACCGAGATCGGTGGCCATCCAAAGAACAACTCACAGGGATCATAGCCGGGCTTGTTGTGGATATCCACATGGCTGGCATAATCGGGCGCGTGGCTCTTGTCCGTCCACCAGGGGTAGGCGAACCAGAAGCCGGGCTTGGCTACGAGCAGCAGCTCGCCTGCATGCGGGTGGGCGATTCCGGCGGCCTGCTGAGCGCGAGCATCCATGAGGGTCTCCACGCCTTCCAGTGAGGCCAGCACCATGCGGGTTTCTTCAATGTTTGCTGTGTTTCGCAAGGTCACATGGGCAATCTCGTGGTCAACCATGGCAAAGGCCTGGCTGGCGTGGAAATCCGGGTAGTGCATGCCGGAGACCGTGCGTGTTTTGAATAAGTTGGCTTGGTGCAGGGCCCGGTTCGGGAAGATGGCTTGGGAGACGGGGCCGATGGCGTAGTCACCAAAGAGGATCAGGTCATATCCATTTTTATCTGCGGCGTCCCGGATGAGCGCAAGCTGGTCCAGCAAGGCGGAGAGGGAGCGCTTGGCTGAGGGATGGGCCGGACCATGTCGCTGGAGGTCGTAATCGAGTACGGGAAGATAGGTCAGGCAGAGGTCAGGTGCGTGGGCCCGGTCGGCCAGCAAGAGTGCGGTCGCTCTGGCAATCCAGTCTGATGAGACGGGCGAGGCCAAGGGGCCCCAATAGCGGTGAAGCGGAAAGGAGCGTTTAATGGATTTGCAGAGCGAGTCATAGAGGCCGGGTGGCTGGCTGTACACGCTTTGAACCAGGCCGCCGCCATGCTTATGGATGGGCGCGGGGGAAAGAATGATATCCGCCGATTCGCCCAGTGACTGTTGCCAGAAAAGCAGGGCGACACGTTTCCCCCGCTGCCGGAAAGCATCCCAGATGCGCGGTCCGCTGACCAAGGCCGAGGATTGCTCCCAGAGGAGTGGACGCCGGAGTTCGCGGTGAAACTGCCCGTTGGCGACCATGCCATGGCTGGAGACCGGGGCGGCAGTGCGGAAGGTGGCCTGTGCCGTGCAGGTAAGGGCGGGGAATCCACTTTTCAAAGGATTGAAAGTGAGGTCTTTCCATTTCCTGCCGAGTGATTCGGTCAGGAAGTCGTACCCTAACCCCGCCACTTGAATAATGACTAGTTTTTTACTCATGTTCGCATTAACTACCATAAAACCATTTACCGATCCAACCACTTACCGGGAACAGGAAAAGCAGGAGGAGGGCGAACCCTTCGCCGATGCCACCCGTTGAGGCACAGAGCGCTGCCTGGGTAAAGAGAAGGCCGCGGATCAGGCCGCCGATCGACGCCTGGATCACCCGGGGGGAGGCCCGGGGACGCAACTGGGCTGTCCATAAAATGGCCCAGAGAATGGCCATGGCCGCCAGGAGCGTGGCCAGGCTTTTCCAGTTGAACTCAAGGGCGGTGCCGGGTCTGAAGATCAGGAGAACCAGCCAGGTAGTCAGGACGACGGGAATGGCCCAGCGGCACCATCCGGGAACCGGGGCGGCCCCGGGATCGGCTTCATGCCGGGCGATATGAGTGATGAGGGCCACGTACAGGGTCAGGAAAAGGGCGGCGATCAGCACCGGTGGCGAGGTGAGCCCCTCTAATCCCAGAACCGCGGCGCCGAGGAGCAGGCTCATGCCCCGGCAGATTCCCATGGAGAAGGGGGCCAGCCAGGCACTCTTTTTGCCGGCGGCATTATAGAACCATGAGGCCAGTATCAGTATCAGGCCCATGGCGCAGGCCGTACGACCGGCAGGGAGGCTCATTAGCAAACCGGCAAGAGAGAGGAGAATGGCCACCCATTTTACGGCGGTCGGGCTGATGGCGCCCGAGGGGATGGGCCGGTTGGGCCGTTCGCGGGCGTCGATCGCCCGGTCAAAGAAGTCGTTCGCCAGCAGTCCGCTGGCATAGTAGGCGAGGGCCGCTCCCATGACGGCATACACCGAGCTCCACAGGGGAACCACGTGGAGGGCGAGCGCGGCCAGTAGGGCCCCCACCAGGGGATCGCCCGGGACGGTGAAAAGATTGGGGGGGCGCACAAGCGTGAGCCAGCCTTTCCCGGCGCTGGGGGCAGCATGGCCAGGAGACAATTCTTTTGGTTGGCTCGATCTAGGATTTTGGTCCATGGGTGAGGAAGATAGCGATAATAGGCCTCTCTCATCAATGCGCAAATTCTTGGTTTTGTTTTTGCGAGGGTGAGCCCTTGAAGCGCACGGAGGTTTGTGTCATCATCCTTTTTTTATAAATGGACGGGAAAGATGACAGAACCGGTTAACAATAATTTGGAATGGTTGGCGGATCTCAATCCCCAGCAACGGCAGGCCGTTGTGCATGGAGAGGGTCCGCTTCTGGTGGTGGCAGGTGCAGGGAGCGGTAAAACCAAGACCCTGGCCTATCGTGTGGCCTATCTGATTTCACAGGGGGTGAATCCCTCCAATATCCTGCTGATGACGTTTACCCGGCGGGCTGCCGAGGAGATGCTCAACCGGGCGGCGGCTGTCAGCCAGCATACCGCCCACATGACGGGGCGGGTCTGGGGCGGTACCTTTCATGCCATCGCCAACCGGCTCCTGCGCACCTACTCAAAGCAGGCGGGACTCCCGAGCCACTTCACAGTGATGGATCAGTCGGATTCCGAGGATCTCCTGAATGTAATCCGGAATGAATTGAATATCGGCAAAAACGACAAGCGGTTCCCGCGCAAGAGCACCCTGATGGGCATCTACTCGCGCTGCGTGAATGGCGGCGAGAAACTTGAGCCCGTGCTGACCCGGCATTTCAACTGGTGTCTGGAATATCAGGATGAACTGAAGAGCTTGTTCAGCGGCTATGTGATCCGCAAGCAGCAGCGGGGAGTGATGGATTATGATGATCTCCTGCTGTATTGGCTGCAGTTGATGAGTTCCGATGAGCTCGCCCGTGACATTGGCGGCCGGTTCGAGCATGTGCTGGTGGATGAATATCAGGACACCAATCTGGTGCAGGCCGATATCCTGCGGGCCCTGCGGAAATTCAATCAGAATATTATGGCTGTGGGTGATGACGCCCAGAGTATCTACGGGTTCCGTGCCGCCAATGTCCGGAATATCCTCGATTTTCCCCAGCAGTTCCCCGGGGCGACGGTAATCACACTGGAACAGAACTACCGTTCGGTCTGTCCCATCCTGGAGACGACCAACCGGTTGATCAGCCAGGCCCATGATCGCTTCACCAAGGACCTCTGGTCTGCCCGCAAGGAGGGGCAGCGCCCGATGATTGTCACCTGCCGGGATGAGGCCTCGCAGGATATCTTTATTGTGGACCGTATCCGCGAACACCTGGAGAAAGGCATTCCGCTGAGCAAGCAAGCGGTGTTGTTCCGCTCGGGACACCTTTCCGACTCTTTGGAAATCCTGCTGACCACCCGGAATCTTCCCTATCACAAATATGGGGGCTTGCGCTTCCTGGATGCGGCGCATGTCAAGGACCTGATCAGTTTCCTGCGCGTCTCGGAAAACGCCTCCGATGAAATCGCCTGGTACCGGGTCCTGCAGATGATCGACAAGATCGGGCCGGCAACCGCCGCCAAGATCGTGACGCATATCAGCCGCGCGCAGGATCCCCTGGCGATGCTGACCTTCCCGGTGCCAGCGGCCGCCCAGGCGGGATGGAAAATGCTGGGCAAGCTGATGCAAGATCTGGTGAAGGCCGGGGAGGGCGACCCGGTGGCCCAGATCCAGCGCATCCGGACGTTCTATGAGCCCCTCATGAGTCTCCGCTATGAGAATGCCCAGGCCCGGGTACGGGATCTGGATCACATTGAACAGGTCGCGTCCCGCTACAAATCGCGGCGGCAATTACTGACTGATCTGACGCTGGATCCGCCGAATTCAACCCGTGATATCGCCACGCATGGTGCGCAGGATGATGACCGGCTGGTCTTATCCACGATTCATTCGGCGAAGGGGTGCGAGTGGGATGTGGTCTATGTGATTCACGCTTCAGACGGCTCGCTGCCTTCCGAAAAGTCGACCGGTAGTGAAAAGGAGCTTGAGGAGGAGCGACGGTTGGCCTATGTGGCCATGACCCGCGCCCGCGATGTCCTGTACATCACCTGGCCGATGCGGGTGTACCAACGGTGGGGCGGAGCGGGCGATAAACACGCCTATGCCCAGATTTCACGGTTTATCACCGACGAGGTGCGCGCCTCCTGCACCATGATGTCGTTCGGGCATAGCGGTGGCTATTCAGATGAGCATTCCTATGATCAACGCGACATTATCGGCCGGGTGCGCAACCAGATCAATTCGCAGTGGGACTGAGCGCGGGGGGGGCGGCGGGGGCAGTGCTCCGGCAGGAGTCCCCCGGCACTCACGCATATCACATGAATGATGCGATAGGTTTTACGTGCCGCATAGACTGGGGGTCAGGTTGAAAACTCGTTGCGAATGGTTGCTTCCAGATAGACTGGATTAGTGCGATTCAGTCGGTCGAGAATGCATTCCCAGCGATAAGCAAAACTCCCGCGCTCGTCGCGGGGCCGGTGCTTGAAGAGCGTATCAAAGGCCCGTTTTCGACGTCGATATTCCTGTTGAGTACGGGAAAACCGCGCCACAAAAGCGGCGAGATAGGCGTCGGTAACGGCTTGGGGCTCCTGGAAGAAGGAGCGGCGGCGGAGGAGGGGCGCGGCGTAGGCCCTGGCAAACGTGTCTAAGGGCGAAAGATAGTCCATAAAGGCGCCGGTGTGATCCGAGACCATCAGTTCGGCAGGGATCCCGTTGCTGTTTTCCAGGATGACTTCATCCCCGTCATCAAACAGCACGGTGCCCTGGAGGTTCATGCGCCCGACAATCAGGTTGGCGGCGGCGGCTTTTCCCAGAAGTTCCGCGAAATTCAGGGCAAAGGTGGCGTTCTGGTACCGGGAGGAAGGAATCTTGTCGCTGGCGAGGCCGGGCAGGTAATCGCGTTCGAAATAGGTGGACCAGATGAGTTGCCCGTCATAGCGTCCGCCCCGGTAATGCTCGTTGATCTTTTGGGTGGCCACCCGGTGGGGGAGATTCATGCCCAACTGCCGGCAACCCAGTCGCCGGTCAAGAATGTATTCCGTGTATTCCTCCGCCTCCATGATGGAGGGAAGCAGGTCTTTTCCTTCATTCAGGTGCTCGCGGATTCCCCATTTCTGCATGCGGCTGATGCGCACAATGGGGCGGGCGATATTAGCCTGTTTGATTTCGGAAACATAGACTTCACGGCGGCCGGCACTGGTGGGGCGGTGTGAAAGGGATCCGATGACCCGCCCGAGGTTCACGTATTCGATGTCGCCGAATTCCCTGACATAATTGAAGATGAAACCACGGGCTTTCTCGTCGCATAGGAGGTGTAATTCGGAGGCGTTCGGGGCACGATCCAGTTCGTCGAAGATGGAGTCGAAGATCAGTTCGCCCTCCTCGATTTTGCCCCCCGGCAACCATTCAATCTGCATGAAGAATTCCGGACTCAACCCCAGCAACACTTCCTCGGGAATCGATTTGTCGTGCTGGCCAAGCAGGGCGGAAAACAGGGCGTTGCGCCACTCGGTGTTTTCCGGGTCATCCTCGCGGAGTTCCGGCGGGACGGCCAGGCAGAAGGCGTTTTTAAGGGCTTCGTAACAGGGGCGGATGGGATCCTGTATGGCATGGGCGAACCGGGTGTGGGTAAAGGTTTTGTCGGCAGCGAAAAAATCCACCTCCGGATGCCCCATCCGGTTATATTTGCGGGAATACTCCCGGATTTCGAACAGGTGTTTTTTCAACTCATCGTCCGGCAGGGTCCCTAAATTGCAGAATTGCTGGAAGCTGACAAACCGGGTGCCCGTATCGCGGCTGTAATAATATATCGACTTGCCGCCAATGGGGGTAATGGACCCGAGAATCATCTGCTTCATTTCAGCCGGTGTCCGGGGGAGGGCGGCAATCCGCCAGTTCTCACCTCTTCTTTTGATGGCTTCACGGACATTTTCATTCATCAGATTGAGGAATTTGATTTTTTGTTTGGAGACCATTTCCTGCAGCAACTCATCCGCTTCATAGGCCAGTGCCATGTTTTCAGGATCAGGCCGGATCAGGATGCATCCTGTATCCATCATCAAATCGACGGAATGTTGCCACTCACGCATTTCGTCCTCTTCCGCCAGGGGAGGCTGGCCGGCGGCGAGTCGCGTGGCATTGATGTCGGCAATATACGCGATCCGCTGCATGGCGTGGATGCCCGGGAGCGTCACGAGGGTTCGGCTCCGTGGAAAAATGGTGGCAATGCGGGAACGGAGGCGTCCATCAGGGGTCGTCGCCAGTGGATGTTCTCCTAAGATCCTTATGCTCATGGAGGCAGACACTATCAAGGT
>JBIKMI010000101.1:0-8925 GCA_044359285.1 Kiritimatiellia bacterium | reverse complement strand
GTTTATTGAAAAACCCATGGCCAGCTCTGTGGCCGAATGCCGCAGTCTATGCGCCCTGGCGAAAGAGCGGGATCTCACCCTGATGGTGGGCCACACCTTTCTCTATTCGTCACCGGTGCGTAAAATTAAAGAGATCGTCGATTCCCAGGAACTCGGCGATCTTTGCTACATCAGCTCGCGCCGGCTCAACCTGGGCCTCTTTCAGCAGGACATCAACGTCGTCTGGGATCTGGCGCCCCATGATCTTTCAATCATCGCCTATCTAATGAATAAATGGCCCTCTGCGGTCCATTGCCACGGCAAAGGAAATCTCAACCAGGCCACCGAAGACATTGCCAATCTCACGCTGTTTTTCGAGAACACCGGATTCGCGATGGTACATAGCAGTTGGCTCGACCCGCGGAAGGTGCGCGAAATGACCATCGTGGGTACCAAGAAGATGCTGGTTTACGACGATCTGGAACCGTTGCAGAAGATCCGCATTTATGACCAGCATGTCGATGCCCCGCCCCACTATGATACCTTCGGCGAATTCCATTATTCGTATCATTACGGTGATATGGTGGCGCCGCATTTGAAGCAGGAAGAACCGCTGAAGGTGGAATGTCAGCACTTCCTCGACTGTATCCAGAGCCGCGAAACCCCGTTTTCGAACGGCTACCAGGGTCTGCAAGTCGTCGCCATACTCGAATCGGCAAGCGAATCAATCAAACGGGGGGGCGAGCGAGTTCAGCTCCCGGCCGATCTTGCCTCCACCACCTTCGCGGAGTTTCAAGGATGAAAGACGCGTCAGAATCCAGAATTCAGAATTCAGAATCCAGACAGCCGTACACGGCAGAGCCCATGCGAAGGCATGGGAGCGAAGCGTCAATCCAGAATTCCGGAGCGGGAGCGCAACGCGCCCCGTTCTGCTGTATCGCGCCGAATGTCAAGCTGGGCAAGGATGTGGTTATCCGTAATTTCACCAATCTCTATGGCTGCGAGATCGGGGATGGCTCCCAGATCGGTGCGTTTGTGGAGATTCAAAAGGGGGCCCGCATCGGGAAAGCCTGCAAGATTTCCAGCCACACCTTTATCTGTGAAGGGGTGACCGTCGAGGACAACGTCTTTATCGGGCATAACGTCACATTCATCAACGACCGGCTGCCCCGCTCCACCAACCGGGATGGCTCCCTGCAGTCGGCTGACGACTGGGTGTGCGTACCCACGCTCATCAAAAAGGGCGCCTCGATCGGGTCAAGCGCGACCCTGCTTTGCGGCATCACCATCGGGGAGAGTGCCATGGTGGGAGCCGGCAGTGTCGTGACGCATGATGTCCCCCCTAACACCATTGTGGTGGGTAATCCCGCTCATTTCCTAAAACACATGGAGGCATAAAACTATGAATAAGATACCGTTTCTAGACCTGAAAGCCCAGTATGAGCATTTACGCGATGAGATCAATCCGGCGATACAGGAGGTGCTGAATAGCGCGGCATTTGCCGGCGGTCCTTTTGTGAAAAAGTTTGAAGATGAATTTGCTGCATTTTGTAATTGCAAGGAAGCCATCGGCGTGGGGAACGGGACGGATGCATTATGGCTGGCGTTGCTGGCCCTCGGCATCAAGCCCGATGATGAGGTGATCACGGTCCCTAACACATTCATGGCCACGGCGGAAGCCCTCAGCCTGTGCGGGGCACGCCCCGTGTTTATTGATATCAATGAGCAGACCTACCTGATGGATCCAGCCCGTATTGAAGCGGCGATCACCCCGAAAACGAAGGCGATCATTCCGGTTCACCTGTACGGACAGATGGCCGATATGGATCCCATCATGGAGATTGCCAGGAGCCATGGTCTGTGGGTCGTTGAAGATGCCTCCCAGGCCCATGGAGCGGAATACCGGGGACGACCGGCCGGCTCCATCGGGGATGCGGGTTGCTTCAGCTTCTATCCTGGAAAAAACCTGGGAGCCTACGGTGAAGCAGGTGCGGTCGTCACCAATGACCCCGCCCTCGCCCGGAAGGTCCGGCTGCTGCGCGAACATGGCCAGCCTCAAAAATATATCCACAGCGTTATTGGGTGGAACTGCCGCATGGACGGGATCCAGGGTGCCGTTCTCAGTGTTAAACTCAAACATCTCAAGACTGCCAATGAAAAGCGAAGGCAGCATGCCGGGTGTTACGAAGCTTCATTGGCCGGCCTTCCGGGAATCATCCGCCCCGTTACCGGCAACGGCGCCAAACATGTCTACCACATCTATACGATCCGGACGCCCCACCGGGACGACCTGATCCAGCACCTTGACCGGCAGGGCGTGACCTGCGGCATCCACTATCCGATTCCGCTCCACCTGCAGGAAGCCTACCGGTTTCTCGGCAGGGGCGCAGGCAGCTTTCCGATAGCCGAGCGGTGTGCCCGCGAACAACTCTCCCTGCCCATGTATCCGGAATTATCTCCCTCACAGATTACCCGGGTGACAACGAGCGTGACGGAATGGGCCACCAGGCAGAACCTGCTCCTACTGTGTGAATCCAACCCCCTGTTCCACCGTGAGCCAGACTCCATTAAAGCCGCTTAATCCCCTGAATGAGCCGAATTGGGACGAACGTGTCCTGGCGAGTGGAAGCACGTGCGTATTTCACAGCAGGGCCTGGATTCAAACCCTGACGGAAAGTTACGGATGTGAGCCGGTCTTTTTGACACGTTCCCGCGATGCTCTGTTTGACATGCTCATCCCCCTCATGCATGTCCAGAGCTGGGCCACCGGCCGGCGGGGCGTGTCGCTTCCGTTTTCCGATAACTGCCAGTGGATCATCCCGGCAGGTGACTCTGAAGCCGTCTTCGAACGTCTGCATGAAGAAGGCCGCTTGCGGCGCTGGCGTTATCTGGAAACCCGTAACGGAATGCATGGCTCGAAACCTGCTCCTGTATTTGAGCGGCTCTGGCACCATGAACTCTTGCTGACTCCGTCGGCCAGCACCCTGTGGCAGGGGCTGAAAAGCGAGGTGCATACGGCCCTGCGCAAGGCCCAAGGAGCGGGAGTGGAAGTGCGATTTACGCATGATCTTGCCGACCTGCGAGAATTTTACCGGCTACATTCATTGACCCGGAGAAATCAGGGAATCCCGCCTCAGCCCTGGATGTTCTTTGAACGTCTTTACAGGAATGTCATTGTCTCGGGGCTTGGAGAAGTTGGAATCGCTTTTCAGAAAGGAGTTACCCTTGCATCCGCCATCTATTTTTATTTCGGTCATTCAGCGCTGTATAAATTCGGCGCGTCAGATCCACGCCTCCTCACACTTCGCGCGAACAACGCGCTTATGTGGGCGGCCATCACCCGATGTGCGCAAATGGGATTTACGGAACTCTCACTGGGACGCACCGACCTCACAAATGAAGGTCTACGCCGTTTCAAACTTGGGTGGGGATGCCGAGAAAGTCCGCTGGATTATTTCAGATATGATTACCGGCTAGAAACCTTCCTGAAGAAAACCGGAAAATCCGCACAATGGCCGCATTGTTTTATCCGCCATAGCCCGCTCCTCCTCATTAAACTTGTCGGAAAACTCCTCTACCCCCATCGCTCATGACAAAACAAACTGACAACGCCTTATTCACCTCTGACACCATCGAGCAGGTGTGCTCCATCGTCCATTATAACAAATGGCTGATTTTAGTTTGCTTTCTAGCGGGGTTAGCCGTGGCCATTACCTTGTTTCAACTAACTCCAACCACCTTCCCCTCGGAGGCGAAATTGCTTATCCGCTATGTGAGTGAAGCTGTCCCCCTTGCGTCCGGTTCAGGAAGCAGTGTCGTCGCTCCGGGCGTCAATGTCATTAATTCTGAAATTGCCATTCTGGAAAGTCGGGATCAAATCGAGAAAGTCGTGAACGCCATCGGCTTGAAACGCTTTGGCGCGGATGGCACCAATGAAACGGATCGCTTCCTGACTCTTCGCACTGTCCTCAAAAGCTTAAATATCGACGCCTTGAATAACAGCAACATTATTTGCCTTCGCTACGAGGGATCAGACCCTGCGCTGTCCCAGGATTTCCTATCGTCCCTGATCCATCATTACCTTGAAAAACATTCAGAAATTCACCGGGACGCCGGAGCTTACGAATTCTTATCCAAACAAACGGATCAGCTCCGCTCCCGGCTCAACGAAACCGAAGCGGAACTTCGCGCCTTAAAGACCGATACGGGCGTGATATCACTTGAAGAATCTGCAAAGTTTGTTTCTGGGAAGATCGAGGATCTGGAGCGGCAACAACGGGAAGCGGAAACGTCTTTAGCCGCGAGTGATGCCAAAGTCGGCATGTTGCGTCCCGCCTTCTCCCTTACTTCAACCAATACGACCAGAGTCTCCCCCCCCCTGGACTCGACCTCTGCGTCCTTACCATCTTCCAACTACTCATTTCTCGTGGATCGTCTCAAACAATTGCAAAACCGTGAATCCCAACTTCTTTGCAGCTATATGGCATCAAGCGCGCCGGTGCTAGCGGTCCGTGCCCAGATTTCCCAAGCTCAAAAAGAAGTGGACGAGGAGTTCAGGTCGAGAAACCAGATTCCGGTTGAGATGACGAATGTGGTCATTACAGCAGGAGCCCAGGAGTGGAGCCTGGCCTTGAGAACGGGTGAAGCTGAAGGAGCGGCCTTGAGGGCTAAAATTGAGGTCCTGAAAAAGCAGATGGAACAGGCTCATGCCCAGGCAAAGAATCTTGCGAAACTAGATGAGCGAATGGTTCAGCTCCAGCGCAACAAGGAACTTCAGGAGGAGAATTACCGGTATTTTTCCAAACGACTTGAACAGGCCCGGGTTGATAATGCCCTGGATGCGGCAAAAATTTCCAGTGTGGTGGTGATTCAGCCCCCCTCCTACCCCATTAACAAATACAGGGAGAAGATTCCACAGAAGATGGGGTTCTCGATAATCCTCGGACTTGCCCTCGGGTTATCACTGGCCTTTGTCCGGGAAAACGTCGTGCGTACTTCCATCAAGTCCCCTGCAGAAGTCACGACCCGTCTGGGGTTGCCGCTATTGCTATCCATCCCTTTCATGAAACTGCCGGGACGAACCGCTCACGTGGCACACGGCCGCGTCCAGGGTGATGGATCCGTCCTGGACAAATCACCGATCCTGACATCCCGGACTAATCCCAGCCTGCAGGATGAACTTCGCCCCTACTGCGAAGCTTTGCGGGACCGCATTATTGCTTCGACCGCGAAAGCGGACGAAACCCCCTATCTGCTCGGGATTGCCGGATGTCATCCCGGGGCGGGTGCATCCACCGTTGTTGCGGGGCTGGCGTCAGCCATGGCCCGCAATAATGACGGCCAGATTTTGATTATCGACGCCGCCGTGGACCACGCCTCCGCCCATCGCCTGTTATCCCAGGGCTCCCCCTCCATGATGACTAATCTTTTAAGCGACGGCCATGGAAACACCATTGTGATCCAGCCTAACCTGTACATGCTGAGCAGCTGCGAAGCCACGGATTCCCCGGCTCAGATCAATATGACGGCGAGTATCACCGCATTTACCAGGGGCCTTAGCACCAGCAAATACCGCTATGTTATTTTTGACCTGCCTCCTGTATGCGACATCAGCATGGCTCTTCGAATTGCCCCTGCCCTGGATGGCATTCTGCTAGTACTTGAAGCGGGAACAGGGTCGGCGGCGCAGGCCATCCAGGCTCGCGACTTGCTCAACCAAACAGGCCATGCCGCGCTGGGGGCCATTCTCAACAAAACCCGGTTTTTCACCCCTGCCTTTCTCGGCGGACAGTCATAGGTCTTTCCGAAATGAAAGCATCCCTCTCATTATTCTGGTTGCGATTCCGTTACCTGGTGAAGTCGTTGCTTCCCAGATGGGCGGAATTGCGGATTCGGCAGGCAATTGCTCAACACAAGTTAGCCACCGTTCATGATGTCTGGCCCATTCTTGAATCCGCAGGTAATCCCCCACACGGATGGGCTGGCTGGCCGATGGGAAAACAATTCTCCCTCATCCTCAGCCATGATGTGGATACTCAACTCGGGGCCGAGCGGTGCCTCAAGATTGCTGAGATTGAAGAGCGGCTTGGCTTCAGGTCAGCCTTTTATTTCGTCCCCAAAGGAAGGTACGACGACCCGGCATCGCTCCGTAAAAAGCTTGTTCAGCGTGGCTTTGAAGTTGGGGTACATGGCCTGTATCATGATTGGCGGACCTTCACCGACCGCCGGGTCTTCGCGCAACGGGCTCCGCAAATCAACCAGTTCATCCGCTCATGGGGCGCTACCGGATTCCGCGCCCCCTCAGTGATCCGTAATCTTGACTGGAT
Source organism: Kiritimatiellia bacterium (assembly GCA_044359285.1). Taxonomy (GTDB): domain Bacteria; phylum Verrucomicrobiota; class Kiritimatiellia; order CAIKKV01; family CAITUY01; genus JAABPW01. The sequence goes on along the minus strand of JBIKMI010000101.1, from coordinate 2,620 downwards.
TCGGGAGTTGGATGTGAGCTATGACGCCTCCACTTTTGATACCGACCCATTTGAACCTCAACCGGAGGGGGTGGGCACTATTTTCCCGTTCTGGGTGGAAGGGCTGGGCGCCAGGCCCGGCTATGTGGAACTCCCTTACACGTTGCCCCAAGATCACACCCTATTTGTGCTGCTTGAAGAAAAGACGACTGAAATCTGGAGGCGAAAGTTGGCTTGGCTCGTGGCACATCAGGGGATGGCCTTATGCGATGTGCACCCCTGCTACGCAGATCCCGAAGGACAATCAGTCTCAAGAGGCTCCTACCCCCTGAGTTTCTACGAAGAGTTCCTTAAGCATATTAAAAATGAATACGAGGGCCGGTATTGGCACGCACTCCCCCGGGACCTTGCCAACTGGTGGCGCTCTGAGTATTGCGCAAAAAGGAGCTCGGCACCTATTGAAAAACGTGCGAGACCCCCGGTCAAGACCCCTGCCTCCAAGATTTGGATTGACCTGGACAATACGCCTCACGTTCCATTATTCAAACCCATTATCCGCGAGTTGAAAGCGAAGGGGTATGAAGTTCTGGTGACCGCGCGCGACGCATTTCAAGTGTGGGAACTTGCGGACCGTATGGGGGTAGAATGCGCCAAGATTGGACGACATTACGGCAAGCACCGCCTGATAAAAGGCATGGGACTATGTTACCGGGCGGCTCAACTGGCCCCGCTCATCCTTCGGGAGAAACCCACTCTGGCCGTTTCGCATGGCTCACGGTCACAGGTCATTCTGTCGTCTCTCCTGAGAATTCCGTGCGTGCTACTCAGTGATTACGAACATGCACGCGAACTCCCCCTGTTTCGCCCAACCCACCACCTTACCCCTGATGTCATCCCTGACTCTGCCGTCCCCGGGCCCTGCGAGCACCTGTTCCACTACCCTGGTATTAAGGAGAACGTTTATACCCCTGACTTCATTCCGGACTTAAGCCTCATGCATGACCTCGGCTTAAGTCCGGCCGATACCATCGTCACGGTACGTCCGCCGGCCACGGAGGCCCATTATCGCGCCCCCCTGAGCGACACCTTGTTTGACGCCACCATGACCTCCCTGCTTGCCCTTCCGGGCATCCGGATTATCCTTGTTCCCCGGAATAAAAAGCAATTGGAGCTCCTTAAGATGACGAATCCGCAGTGGTTTACGGGGCAGAAGATCATCGTCCCCCCCCATGCACTTGACGGACTTAACCTGCTTTGGCACTCCGATGTCGTCATTAGCGGGGGTGGCACCATGAACCGGGAGGCCGCCGCTCTCGGCGTCCCGGTGTACAGTATTTTCGGTGGATCGGTTGGTTGTGTTGATCAGTATTTGTCCAATATCGGAAAACTGACATTCATCCGCAACCCAGCTGACCTTCCCGGGCAGTTGAACATCAGAAAACGCGATAAAACCCTGCCCGCGGTCGATTCCGACCGGCAAACGCTCCAGTCCATTGTCTCCTGCATCATCAACATTGCAGAACATCCTTCTTCCTCTCAAGCACGCCCTGCCAGCCAGATGTCTCCTCGCCCATGCCCGCCGCCAACCCTTTAGTTTATTATGCTCCGCATCATCTTTACTCTCGATTATGAAATACATGGCAACGGGGAAGGGTGCCCTCACGCCCTGATGGTCGAGCCCACAGACCGGATGATGGACCTCTTTGACAGGTATGGCGCGAAGCTCACCATCATGGCGGATATGGCTGAAATTCTCAAGTTCGGGGAATACAAGGTGCAAACAGGAAAAGACGATTATTATTACGAGGCTATCGTGGCACAGCTTCGGGACGCAATCCGGCGAGGTCATGATGTCCAACTTCACCTCCACCCCTCGTATTTCAATGCACGGCAAGAGGGGGGGCGTTGGCTACAGGATTGGTCTGAATACAATGTGGCGACCCTATCGCTTGAGCGATTAAACGAAATACTGCGTCTCGGCAAACAGACCCTGGAGAAAATACTGAATCCGATCACGGGTGATTACACATGTATCGCGTTCCGTGCAGCCAACTGGTCCATGAGTCCTTCTTCCAACGTGGTTCAGGCACTGATCAATAATGGATTCAAGATAGACACCTCCGTCTTCAAACACGGTCAACGCGAGGGGGCTGTCGCTTTTGACTATAGCGCAGCACCGAGCGAGCTGGTTCCCTGGAGAATCGACAAGCATGATATTTGCGCCCGTAGTGAGGACGGCGATATTTTTGAATTTCCAATCTACAGCGAAAAGCGCTGGCTGGGGGCATTTCTGACAAAACTGCGCCTCTACCGCGCCCTGGTCAGCGCCATGCACACGATATCCAGACCGGATGTAAGAAAAGAACCCCTTCGACACACCACACCCCTGCCGAAGAGAGCGACATCAGGACTGCTACAATGGGCCAGGCGAAAACATGCCTGGAAAGCGGATTTTAATCAATGCACTGGGCATCAGCTGATTGGAGCCTTGAATCGAGCGTCCCAAACCCATGACCGAGGTCATTATGGAGTTCTCCCTTTCGTATTGATCGGACACTCCAAGCTTTTCATCAGGCTGAACCAGTGGAGCCTGAAGCCATTCCTCGATTATGTCGTTCGGGACCCTGTACGTTTCCAATTT
>JBIKMI010000100.1:0-8926 GCA_044359285.1 Kiritimatiellia bacterium | reverse complement strand
GGTTTAATCGCTTTAGATTTTTCGTATCTTCTACGTTTGATCCAATCGTTCCGTCAATGATGTATATATTGCAATCGGAACCACTTATGGCGTTGATTGCCCGGTTGACCCCCTCTTGCTCAATGGTGCAGGGGCTCTCTCTGAGTCCCGCTGTATCCACTATTCTGACCGAAAAGCCATTGATGACTATATGTTCTTCTATGGTGTCGCGCGTGGTGCCGGCGATGGGGGTGACGATTGCGCGATCTTTGCCGACCAGGGCATTGAGCAGGGTTGACTTACCCACATTGGGTTGGCCTGAAATGACGACGAGTGCGCCTTCGCGGAGGAGGTGTCCCTCATCCCAGGACGTGAGCAGGCGTTTGAATCCGGACTCAACGTCCTGATGGCGGGCGATGACATCCCGCATGACGGAGTCAGGAAGTTCGTCTTCTGAGAAATCCAGGGTGGCCTCCAGATTGGCGGCGAGTCCGAGGGTCTGTTCGTAAAGCTGGCCGAAAGCGTGGCTGAGGCTGCCGTTCAGTTGCTCGAGGGCCGCGTCGGCGGCACGGTCTGAGCGGGCGCGGATCAAGTCGAGGACCGCCTCGGCCTGAAGCAGGTCAAGTCGGCCGCTCAGAAAGGCGCGTTTAGTGAATTCACCCGGTTCTGCCATTCTGGCACCCGCCGCGAGCACGGCTCTCAGGATCCGTTTGGCGGCAGTGGAGCCGCCATGCCCCTGGAATTCAATGGCGTCTTCCCGCGTATAGCTGTGCGGGGCGCGATAGATCAGGAGAATGACTTCATCGATCACGCCGGTGTCGCTGACAAGGGTCCCATGCACAAACGTCCGGGCCGCCCGTTGGGAGGGTGGGGGGCCTTTTCCCCGGAAAACGCGGTCTGCAATGGCCAGGCTTGAGGGACCCGTGAGGCGGACAATGGCAATCGCGCCTTCACCGGGCGCGGTCGCCAAGGCCGCAATGGTATCTGTATAGGACTCTGTCATTCGACCCGCAATTATTCAAAAAAAGGCACCTCTTCACCATCATTATCTTTCACTCATAAGGTTCACCACCCGCTTCGCTCGAGGCACAGAGGCACAGAGAATATCCTGCCCGCCGTGAAAATGTTGCGGGAATTCCGCCTGCCGGAGTACCGGCAGCCATAATTCCCGCAACCCCTCTTGGAGAAATTCATTGAGAAAGAGGAGAGAGAACAACACACAAAACTTCTCCTCCCCCTCTCTGCCTTCCTCCAAGAAACCGTGGCGTTTATTATGGCCACGGTATTGCCGTGGACAAAATTAACGCCACATTTGCGTTTCTCGTTCTTCTCTTCTCGGTGCCTCTGTGAACTCGAGCTTGGTACGCCAAGCGGGTGGTGAATCTTCCCGCCATGCCTGGCTACCACCAGCACGGCTACAGCCTTGGCGTCGCCATCACCGATTTTCTCGACAGAGAGGGGCGTGAATGCGTACATTGCCCATCCATTTAGCGGGAAAGACCAGACGCATGCAGACCATAGTAATAGCGATTGCCAACCAAAAGGGCGGGGTGGGGAAAACCACAACGGCGGTCAATCTGGCGGCCTGTCTTGCGGAGAAGCGTAAAGAGGTGTTGCTGGTGGATCTGGATCCCCAGGCAAATGCCACCAGCGGGGTGGGGTTGGCCAAGGTGCCCGGTGCCAGTCTCTACGGGGCGCTGTTCGGTACGGCGCAGGCCATGGAACTGATCCAGCCCACGTGTGTCAATCATCTGAGCGTGATTCCCTCTGAAATCGATCTGGCAGGGGCCGAAGTGGAAATTGCCCGCGGCGATCATTATCTCCACCGCCTGCGCGATGTTCTCGCGGGAGTCATTGCGTCCGGTCGTTTCGACTATATTATCCTGGATTGCTCGCCCTCGCTCGGCATCTTAACCATGAATGTGTTGGCGGCCGCCCATTCGGTCATCATTCCGCTTCAGGCGGAGTATTATGCGCTGGAAGGATTGAGCGTGATGACGCGTCTGATCCAGCAGCTGAATGACAATGCGGTGAATCCCGGCCTGCATCTGGAAGGGATTGTGATGACCATGTATGATGGCCGGACGAATCTCTCCCAGCAGGTGGTCCAGGAAGTGGTGCGCCATTTCGGCGAGAAGGTCTACGAGACCCTCATTCCCCGCAATGTCCGGCTGAGCGAAGCCCCGAGTTTCGGCAAGCCGATCATTCTCTACAATCCGCTGTGTACCGGCGCCGTGGCCTACCGGCAGTTGGCGAGGGAATTTCTCTCGCGCCGCAGGGATGATGTGGCTGAGGAGGAGATGGATACCGGCTTCAAGCTGAAATCCCCCTTCGATAAGCCTCAAATGGAGGCGCCCGCTTTTATCAACGCGGCACCGGCCGCGATGGAGGTGGCGCATGCCCCCCGCTAAGAATGGCTCATTGGGCCGTGGATTGGGCGACCTGTTTGGCGGGATCCCCGCCACGATCGGCTCCGCCGCCACGATGTCCAGCACCGGCTTTGTCCGGCTTTCGCCGGATCTCATCGGGATTCCCCCTGAACGGGACGCGCGTGCCCAGGCGGTCGCGCCGGAGTTCGTCGAGTCGATCCGGACGCATGGCATTCTCCAGCCGATTCTGGTGCGACGGCGTACACAAGGCTATGAGGTGATCGTCGGGGCGAAGCGCCTCGTGGCGGGCCGATTGGCGGGGTTGAAAGAAATTCCCGCAGTGGTCATGCAGGCGACGGATGAGGAGGCGCATGAACTTTCCCGGATCGAAAACACCTGGTGGGGCGACGGGTGCCCGGTGATTCCGGTCATTCCCCCCATGGAGCCGGCGGCAGCGGTGGTGCCGGCCCTCCCGTTCTGGACAGCGGCAAGAGTGGGGCTAGCTGGCGGCGTGGCGATCCTGTTTGCAGTGCTGGGCGCCGGTGCCGGTTATTGGTCCGGTTGGACGCCCTCCCCGCTTGAGGCGTCAGCGCCTGTGATGGCCCCGGTCCCGGTGGTGGAAGCCCCTCCGGTTGAACCTGCGCGCCCGGTATGGGACGGCGCTGAATTCAGCGCATTGGCAAGTGAGGGACTCTCCTTTGCAATGGGCAGCCATGGCGAGGCGCGCGTCGTCTTCGATGCGCCCCTTTTCACTTCCCGTGTGGCATTGGATAAAACCGCCGCCGGACTGTTGAATAAAGTGGGCGATATTCTGGTCAAGCATGCGGGGGAGTGGGACGTGGTGGTCTTGGGCCATACGGATGCCGTTCCGATACGGGGTAACGGGTTGTATAAGGATAACAAGGAGTTGGGATTGGCCCGGGCCGTGGAAGGGGTGCGTTATCTGATGCGGGAGGCGGGGGTGCCGGCGGCGATGCTGCAGGCGGCGACGGCCGGGGAAGAGGATCCTCCGTATACGGGTGACGATGCCGAATCCCTGCGTAAGAACCGCACGGTGACGTTGAAGATCCGGCTTCGCCCGTAGTGGCCATCTTTTTTCAGGACGTCTTCTTCGTGCGTGCCACCGTGTCGGCATAAATGGCGGCCAGTTTCGCGCGGCGGGAGACGTGGAGTTTGTCCATAATCAGGCTGACCCGGTTCCGGACGGTTTTCTCTGCCAGATGGACCTTTCTTCCGATCTCGCTATTCGTCATGCCTTCTGCCACCAGACGGGAAATCTCCCGTTCACCCGCGGTCAGATAATCCAGTGATTCTCCCTGGAGTGGCAGCCGTTTCCTCGCGTGCAGATCCGTCAGCCGTTTCAAGACAGACGCGTCCCAGCACTTATGGCCGGTCGCCAATAGGCGGATCGCATTGATCAATGCGGGCATCGTGCACGATTTCAGGAGATATCCGTCTGCATGACTCTGAATCGCTTCCAGAATGAAGTCGTCCTCGATGAAGCCGGTCAGGACCAGACATTTGATGCCGGGAAAGGTGGTTTTAAGGTGGCGTAGCATTTCCAGGCCGTTGTCATTGCCCAGACAAATATCCTGAATGACAATGGTGGGAGCCGATTTGGTGATGAGGGCCAGCCCCTCCTGCCGTCCGGCGGCATCTCCCACCACCTCGATACCGGGCTGCGCATTCAAGATCTGTTTGAACGATTCGCGCAGCAGGGTATGGTCGTCCACCAGCACCAGGCGGATGTTGGCAGGCGGGTGTGGGGAGCGGGTATGCATACATGCCTTTCAGTTCTTTAAAAGTGGAAACTCCACGATAAATTCAGTGCCCGGCTGGTGGGAAATCGCGGAAAACGTCCCGGCCAGGTCCCTGATGAGTGCGGAGATAATCGCCAGCCCCGAGTGGGGGGTGGCGTCGAGCGAAAATCCCGGGGGAAGCCCGCTTCCGTTATCATGGATGCTGAGCCGGAGCCGGTTGGGCGGGGGATGTGACAGGGAAAAACGGATCGTGCCCGCCCGGTTAAACGGAAAGGCGTGTTTGAGGCAGTTGGTCACCAGTTCATGAACCAACAGGCCGCAGATAATGGCGGTGGAGGCGCGGGACGAGGGGGCGGCGCTGTCATCAGCCGGGCAATATGCCAGATCCGGCCGCAGGGTGGTGATCAGGTCACCTGCCAGTGCGGAGAGATAGGGATAGAGAGCGACCGGGTCGCCAGGGTTCGTCTGATAGAGTCGGGCGTGCAGGTCCGAGAGCGTGCGGATCCGGTTTTCCCCTTCAAACAAACACGCCTGTGCCTCCGGGTTCACGCTGCGGGTGGCTTGCAGGTGGAGCAGGGCGGCCGTCAGCCCCATCTGATTGGCCACCCGGTGGTGGACTTCCCGGATGATCAGGTCTTTCTGATGGAGCTGAGCTTCCTGTGAGGCGGAATGTATCCGGAATGATTCGGTGTGCTGCCGGCCTTGTCGACGCACTCCCCACCAGACCGCCATGAGCAGGCTGCACGAACCGATTTCAAAGGTAGTCTTAATATGCTCAAGGCTAGGAGAGAACATCATAACTTATCCTGATTAGCCGTTCCTCGCTGATTCAGCCAGTTTACCGCAAAATGATCATTCAACATGAATTCAAGGAGTCACGCAAGGGTCATATGTCCCGATAATTCAGGTATAGATGACCCTAATCATTTATTTCTAAACTAGTTATACTTTATGATTTATCGAAGAGAAGGGACCCCGAAGGTGGGGATGCGCATGATCAAATTGAAATCAGGTACCGGTAAAATCGGAGTGTTTATTGCTGACAGTTATCCCGTGTTCAGGCATGGGTTGGAATCTCATTTAGCGATGACGCCGGATATGACGGCAGTGGGGCAGGCCGGTAGCGGGCCCGAGCTGGTGGCGGGAGTGCTGGCCAGTCAGACCGATGTGCTGTTTCTGGATGCGGGGTTGAAGGGGCTGGAAGGCTTTCTGGTGCTCAAGCAAATGAAACAAGCGGCGCCTGAGCTACCGGTATTATTGATGGCGGCCTCCCAGGATGTTCGCTGGCTGTTAAGGGGCATCCGGGCCGGGGCGACCGGCGTGGTTTCGCGGGCCTCCTCACTGGAGGAGGTGGAGCTGGCCCTCCGGCGTGTGCAGGCCGGGCAGCCCTATATCCCCGAGCAATTGGCGGAGCAGTTGGTGTTGTTTTATCAGCGTAATGAGCATGAGCCGCTGGACGAGCGCCTGTCGCCCCGCGAATTCGAAGTCATGCAGTGGCTGACGAAGGGGCTCAAGCTTTCAGAGGTGGCCCGGCAACTGAATATCAGCCACCAGACGGTGACCACCCACCGCCGCCATATCCAGGAAAAAACCGGGCTCCGTACCACCGCCGAGATCATCCGCTATGGCATCCTGAATGGAGTCGGGGAGCCGCTGGATAAACCGGAGGCGATGTCGTGAAGGGTGTAGAAGTTCACCTTGGTGGCCGCATATTCCACCAGGCTGCGAAAATCCGAAAGCCGGGTGCTGTAGGCTTCCCCGATCAAAAACTGGGCACCAGGTTGGGTCAAGGCTGATAAATCCGCGCGATCCACCGTGATGACGGTTCCCGTCGCCTGAATAACATTGAAGAAGTCGGTGCCGGTGCGACGGGTGAGGTCAGGGGTAAGCACGAGATCCGTACCGGGCGGGAGTGTCACGGCCACGGCGGCGGTTAGCGTGGTGCTGGTGGCGGAGACCACTGTGCCGGTGGCAAAATGGCTGTCGGGCAGAATGCGGTGTCCATAGAGAAAGAGCAGTTGATTCCGCGCGGCGGCCATGTCAATCCACTGTTTCATCAGATCAATCGGGACGTAGTGCGCCATATCGATGGCCGTACCGGGTACGGATTTATCGGCACGGACGCCGGTTGCCAGTGAGAGCCGTTCTGCCCGGCGGTAGGTTGCAACGAGGGGCTGGACGGCTTCCGAGAGTTTCTTGTCGAACAGGTTAAAGGGGAAGACCAGGGAGTTGATGGTCAGCCCTGCCGCGCGTAATTCGCCCATGGACTTGTTGAGTTCCTCGTTCAGCCAGCGATCGATCCCGTTCTTGCGGACAAAGGCGGGGGCGTTGAGGTGATGCCACGTGTGGCTCCCGATTTCCCAGCCGTAGGTGTTCTGCAGGGCGAGCAGATCCTCGAGGGTGATGCGGCCGCTGCGCAGGTTCTGATTGTTGACAAAGCCGGTGGCCACCCCTCCGACCTTCTTGAGTTCCGGCGCGATGAGCGTGGCCCAGCTGCTCCAGCCGTCATCAAACTGAAGGACCAGTCCCCCTTTTTTCTCAGCGCTCCAGGCGGGGCCGGAGAGAAGAAGGAGTCCCGCTAATGCAATAAGTGATAAGCATAAACGGGAATCCAGAATCCAGAATCCAGAATTCAGAATGAGGGGCTTTTCCGGCCTGACTCTGCTTTCGGTTGAGGTTATTTGCACGGGTTTCATTCTGGATTCCGAAGAGAGGCTGGGAGATAGGGTGCCGGGCTGGTGGTCATGCGCTCATTATACTCGAAAAGGACGAAGCCTGGAAAGCCGGCATGTTTGATCTGGATAAGTTGGGCGGCCACCTGGTCGGGAGAGAGCCGGGATAGGGAGGAGACGAGGCCCACCCCGGGATAGATGCGGGGAGTGAGATTCAATGAGCTCTGCATCTCCAGTAGCCCCTGAAAGGTGTTGAGATCGGGCGTGTAGTTCATTGGACAGACAAAATTCAATGACTCCCGCCGGAGCCAGTTGGGCCAGTCCTGGCCCACCGAGGTGAAACAGGCCGGCGTGGCTCCGTACACGGCGGCGGAGATCTGAAGAGCCGGATTCGTGTCATGGATGGCCTGCCTCATGGCGTCCACGCAGGCTGACACTTGAGCGGCCCGCCAGGCCTCATAGACCGGTGTCAGGGTGCGTGAGCGGGCATCTGCCGGCCAGTTGCGGAGCGGGTGCCCCAGGGCGTGCTCGAAGCGCTGACGGCAACCCTGGCAATAACAGGAGTGGCGATTCAAATAGCGGATATAGTCGAGGTGCACGCCGGCGAAGGCGGGGTCGCGGGCCAGACGGCCAGCCACTTCGGCCAGCCATAACCGGTTCTGGGGGTGCGAGGGGCAGAGCCAGGCGAGGGATTCGCCGGTATATGAAACCTGCAGCCGGTTCTGGGCGCGGAGGTCCTGCAGTTGCTCCGGTGTGGCGCCCTCAAGATTCATACATCGGAGCCAGGCGTGCAGGGCAGGGCGGGTGGTCCGGCCGGGCGCCGGAAGGAGTTGCGAGGAGAGGCGCAGGGTCAGGGGATTGCCGACATGCAGAAAGACGGTGTTCAGATCCTGGCGTTTAAGGCTGGCCTCAATCGCGGGCCATGAGTCGGGTGTGGGGCAGGCGCCCTCGTCAAGCCAGACGCCTCGTATCGCGAAGGCGTTCGTGAGATTCGCGCGGACGTAGCGCCGCGTGAGATCGGCCAGCCAGGCGTTGGCCGCCGCATAGGTCGTTTCGTCATGGGGCTGGGGGAACCGCGGCGGGCGGGGTTGTCCCAGTGCCTGACAGGCGTTTTTCAAGCTGGCATACTCGCCGAAGGGGCGTTGCGGGGAAAGCCGGTATTCCACTGCCTGGGTCCAGAGATCGGGCAGCTCGGTGGCCAACATGGCTAGCAGCAACTGGCGCTTCGCCTCGTCATCACCCGGCTGGAGAATATGGCTCATCCAGAACCCCGCCTTGCTCCGGATCCAGGCGGCATCAGGGGTCCGGACGCCCTGGCTGTTCAGCCAGGTGGCCATGACGTGGGCGGTGCCGGAGGCGGGGAACGCCGGGACGAGGTGCTGTGAGGATTGAAAGACCCGGGACGGGAGAGCGGGGAGCGACGTGCGATCACATTCAAAGGAGGCCCACTGGGTTTTGGTTGGAGCCGCTTGATAAGGACCCAGTCTGACCTCCATGAGTGAGGCGAGCGCGGGATCCATTCCGTAGCACACCACCAGAATGCCCCCTGCGCGGATAATGCCCTTAAAGACTTTGATTTCAAGAGGCGAGGGGTGTGGATTATAGGGGAGAATCACCACACGGGTCCGCCAGAGGCGCCAGGGCGACACCTGCTCGTCCGTCACCAGTTTGTGGGGAACCCCGACCTCCGTCAGCCAGGTATCGATGTGTCTGGCAAGTCGGGCGGCCTCGTCCTTCTCGGTGGGGTTTGTCAGGGACGTGGTCCCTTGCACGATGACAATCTTGCTGGAATCGCCCCCGAACCAGCTGGCCCTGCAGGTACCCGCCATGGCGAAGATGAGCAGAAGGCTCGTGATTCGCCGTACGGACAGGCTCCGCTGTTTCATGATCCAGGCGCTCCGATTCCCAGGTTGGGGTCGACATCCAGCGCCATGGCCTGCTCCAAAGGCAGGCGGGCCGCCATTTTGTGAAAGGCCAGGCCGGCCACCATGGCGGCATTGTCCGTGCAGAACCGCGGTTTGGCGAGGATGAGGCGCACACGTTTTTTTTCTGCCAGCGCGCTGAATTTTTCACGGAGTCGCGAATTCAGGGATACGCCCCCGACGACGGCCATGATCCGGGTGGCATCGGCGGCATGGGCGGCGCG
>JBIKMI010000113.1:0-8368 GCA_044359285.1 Kiritimatiellia bacterium | reverse complement strand
CCCGGCCGAAATGGCCGGTGAGCCCGCGACGTGTGAAGGATGCCGGCATGTTTTGGGAATCCCCGCGCTTGCGCATAAGTTTCCGGATGCGACGCATTTCTACTCACCCAAGCGGTCAGAAACGCTTTCTGCCAGTTTGTTGAAAGAATTGGAGTGGAAACGGTTTGAGCAACTGGTGGAGGGGTATTTTGCCAGGATGGGGTGGGAGACCCGGCCCAACCGGCCTGGTGCGGATGGCGGGGTGGATGTCCATCTTCTCCGGCCCGGACAACCGGGAGTGGCGGCCATCGTCCAGTGCAAGGCCTGGCAGACCTACAATGTGGGCGTTAAACCGGTTCGCGAATTGTTCGGGGTCATGGCGGCCGACCATGTTCCGGAGGGCTTCTTTGTCACCACGGGCGACTATACAGGGGATGTTCGGACGCTTACAAGGCAGGGGCGCTTGCGCTGCGTTGGCCCTGACAAGGGTGGGCATTGGGAGGTGGGAAAAGCTCGATTGCGATGACGCGAATATCTTGCCTTATCCTGCTTATTTTGCGATAAGTAGATATCGAAATATATTATAAACGTTAATTTGAGTAGCAAAATACCCCATGAAAAGAGAGAAAACTGGTGAATATATAGTTGTTTCGACTGTTGGTGAAACGGTGAAAGCCTTTCTGCCTCAAAAGCTTCCGCCTAATCCACCTTTGCAGGTATCGGTAAATTTAAGAGAAAGCTTAGATCAGGCTCTGCTCGAAATCGGACGACTGGATGGTATTTCTTCGGTTTTGCCGGATGCCAACTTATTTCTTTATATGTACATTCGCAAGGAGGCGTTGCTGTCATCCCAGATCGAGGGAACGCAATCCTCCCTTTCTGACCTTTTACTTTTTGAAATGGAGGGGGCTCCCGGTGTGCCTCTTGACGATGTTCGTGAAGTGTCGAACTATGTCGCGGCCATGGAATACGGGCTGCAGCAAGTGAGAAGTGGATTCCCGCTCTGCAATCGCCTGATCTGTGAAATTCATGGAATATTGCTGTCAAAAGGGCGTGGCGCAGATAAACAACCGGGAGAATTCCGAACCAGTCAGAACTGGATTGGAGGCTCCCGACCGGGGACGGCGCATTATGTCCCCACACCGCCAGCGCAACTACCTGAGTGCCTCACTGCTTTCGAAAACTTTTTGAATGGGCAGCCAGAAAACACTCCAACGATCCTGAAGGCGGCGCTGGCTCATGTCCAATTTGAGACTATTCATCCATTTTTGGATGGGAATGGCCGTCTGGGCCGTCTGTTGGTCACATTGTTGTTGTGCCATGAGGGCATAATGAGGGAACCCTTATTGTATCTAAGTTTGTATCTCAAACAAAATCGCCAGACCTATTATGACTTACTCCAAAAAGTTCGTGCCGAGGGAGACTGGGAGGCGTGGGTTGAATTTTTTGCAGTTGCCATGCGGGATACCGCGCAACAGGCTGTTTCGACGGCAAATCGTCTAACCCTGATCATCCGGGAGGATCGTGAACGCATCCATTCCCTGAAAAGACTGGCGGGGTCTGCGCTACGGGTGTTAAGCGTAATGAGCCGGATGCCCGTTGTTAACGTCGCACGAATTACCCAGGCGACCAACATTGTACCAAGTTCCGTTTCGAAGGTATTGAACGCCCTGATTGAACTCGGCCTGGTCAAAGAACTTACAGGGCAAAAACGCAACCGTCTGTTTTGTTACGATCGCTACCTAAAAGTTTTATCGGAAGGAACTGAGCCACTTAGCTAAGCACCGTTACGTGTGCGTCCACGGGCCTTTCTGGTTGGCTTTATCTTCCTTCATCTTTTCCAGCCGTAATGTGCTCAAACCTATAAACATTGTTTGAGCATCATTTGCTAGAAAACAAAAGTTGAGACTTTCTGATAGGGCGCATGTGACTTCCGTAGGGCATATTCACAGGCACACAGCAAAACAGGAAAGATTTACCACGCAGACACAGAGAGGAAGCAGGAAGAGAAGAAAATGTTTCGCGATTTTTCCAAATGGCGAAACACCTCTCCGGGAGTAATTCCAGGAGAAAGAGGAGGTGGGACAACAAACAATACCTCTCCTCTTTCTGGCTGTTTCCCCCTCCAAGAAACCGTGGCGTTTATTTTGTCCACGGTATTTACCCTGAGCGCAGCCGAAGGGTTTCCGTGGACGAAATAAACGTCACATTGTATTTTCTCTCTCTGAGTCTCCGTAACTCCGTGGTAAATCTTTTATCTTCGCCTTCATTTGAGGCCCTTGAAAACCTCTACTGAGCTCATATGCGCCCGGCTCCGTTCCGTCCTTGGGATTGGGGTTGATAGCGCAGAGGTTGCATGGTAGGTTGAAATCATGAACACCCACGAGGATATTGATCGGCGCAGTCTTTTGCTTGCCCGGGCAATTGTTGAAATGATTGATACGGATCCCGAAAAAAAAGGCCTTGAAAAGGCTCGGGCGAATTGCGACCGATGGCTGGCGTCCTCCTCGATGTCGGTGCTTCGTGAGTGGAAGCGTCTTCTGGACGGTGACTGGGCGGTGATTCGAGCCCAACTTCTTGACGAGGGGCCGGAAGGCAGGCGGTTGCGCCAGAGCAGTCCTTTTTGCGGGATTCTGCCCGTGCGTACGCGGTGGGAAATTTACAGGCGTTTTCATCATGAACCGAAGGCAGCTTGAGCACATTCTCCGGGCAAGCGGGAGTATTTCCGGATGCCGCGAACTGGTGATCATCGGAAGTCAGGCGCTTCTGGGCTCCTGCCCCGATGCTCCCCTTGAACTCCTGACTTCTATGGAGGCTGATCTCTATCCCGTAGAGGAGCCTGGGAAAGCGGAACTCATTGATGGGTGCATTGGTGAGTTGTCCCCGTTCCATGAGACATTTGGGTATTATGCCCATGGGGTTGGCCCTGAGACCGCCACCTTGCCGTCAGGTTGGAAGGTACGCCTGGTGCGAGTGGAAAATGAAAATACCGGCGGAACCATTGGGTGGTGCCTTTCTCCGGTGGATTTGGCGGTCAGCAAATTGCTTGCAGGTAGACCCAAGGATCTCGATTTTGTCCGGCAACTGCTACGATTGGGCATCGTGACCCTGGCGGCGATCCAGACGGTGCTTCCTGAACTTTCAGGGGATCAGGCCGCCCATGTCAATCTGTGTCTGCCACAATAAGCACCCTGGAGGGGCGGGCTCAGTCCCGACCGCTGGAGGAGAAGCCGATGAAAAAAGAAAAATCATGCGACGATGAAAAGAAGCTCAAGCGCAAGAAGTACGAGAAGGAGCTCCTCAAGCAAGGGACTGCGGGTGATCATCGTGTTCGAGGGCCGGGATGCCGCCGGCAAGGGTGGCACCATCAAGGCCCTTACGGAACGGGTCAGCCCGCGGGTGTTCAGGGTGGTGGCGTTGCCTGCCCCCTCCGACCGCGAGAAGACGCAGATGTATTTCCAGCGCTATATGAAGCACTTTCCCGCCGCCGGCGAGATCGTGATTTTCGACCGTAGCTGGTACAACCGCGGCGGCGTTGAGCCCGTGATGGGCTTTTGCACCCCTGAAGAACATGAGCAATTTCTTGCGCGGTGTCCGGAAGTCGAACAGTTCATCGCGGACGGGGGGATCCAGCTCATCAAGATCTGGCTCGAAGTGGGCGACCAAGAGCAGAAGCGCCGGTTTGAAGCCCGCATGGCGGATCCCTTGCGCCAATGGAAGCTCAGTCCGATCGACCTGCCCTCGCGCAGCAGGTGGTTCGAGTATTCGCGTGCGCGGGACCAGATGCTGAAGGCGACGGACACCAAACATGCGCCGTGGTATATCCTGCACTCCGACGACAAGAAGCGCGCCCGGCTCAACTGTCTCTCGCATATCCTGGGCCTTATCCCTTATAAAAAGGTGCCGCGCGAAAAAGTTGAATTACCCAAACGTTCGATGAAGGGGGCCTATGACGATGTCGCTTCGTTAAAGGGCCGGAAGTTTGTGGTCGAGAAGTATTGAGAACCCGTAACGGCTTAGGCGAGGGGCCCGCTCCACTCCAGACTTGCAAGTCAGTCTTGCCCCCCATTAGGATGCACCAGATGAATATTACCACGCTTGGTGAACCACGTTTCCCTTCGCCGCTCCGACGCACCATCAGCGATCGGATGCGTGTTCCGCATCAGATCATCCGTGATCTGGATGCCCCCTCCGCACCGGAAGAGCTGTTTGAGATGGCGGGCCCACGGGCCCGCCTCTTTTTCGATCCGTCCCAGACCCGTGCCGCGATCGTGACGTGCGGAGGATTGTGTCCGGGTTTGAACGATGTGATCCGGTCTTTGTTTCTGGAGTTGCGCCATGCCTACGGCGTCAAGGAGGTGCTCGGGTTCCGCGGCGGATACCAGGGCTTGGATCCGGCGATCGGCCAGGAGCCGCTCGTCATGACCTCGGAGTTTGTGGACGATATCCACAAGGATGGCGGTACGGTGTTGGGGACTTCGCGCGGTCCGGTTAACGTGGGCGTGGCCGTGGACAACCTGATCCGGCTTGGGGTGAATATCCTCTTCACCCTCGGCGGCGACGGTACGCAGCGTGGCGGCAACGCGCTGTATCAGGAAGCCAGACGGCGCGGTTATCCGCTCTCGGTGGTCGGCATTCCCAAGACTGTTGATAACGATGTAGCCTTTGTTTCGCGGACATTCGGCTACCTGACGGCCGTCTCGGAAGCGGCCAAAGTGCTGGACTGCGCCCATACCGAAGCCCGTAGCGTTCATAACGGGATTTCGCTGGTGAAGTTAATGGGGCGGCATGCCGGGTTTATCACGGCCGGTGCCACCGTGGCCAGCCAGGACGTGAATTTCGCGCTGATCCCTGAAGTTCCGTTCAAGCTGGAGGGCCCACGCGGTTTCCTGGAAGTTCTGAAACGGCGCATTCTTGCCCGCGCGCACGCGGTGGTGGTGGTCGCGGAAGGGGCCGGTCAGGAGCTGATGGCGACCAACGGCGCAGGGCACGACGCCTCCGGTAATGCCCGGCTCATGGACTTCGGTCCGTTTTTACGTGAGAAGATCGAAACGCACTTCAAGGCGGCCGGCGTTCCCATTGTCATGCGGTATTTTGATCCCAACTACATTATCCGCAGTAGCCCGGCCAACTCGGAAGACTCGATCCTCTGCGATCGGTTCGCCCGTCATGCCGTTCATGCGGCCATGGCGGGAAAGACCGGGCTGGTCATCGGATCCCTGCATGATACCTTCATCCATGTCCCCATCGAACAGCTGGTGAGCACAAAGAAGGCCCTGGATCCGGCAGGCTCTGAATGGAGTGCGGTGCTGTCGGCGACCGGTCAGCCGGAGTTTTTTGAATAACCACCTCTACACCAGCGCCGAAACCGCTACCGCCTTGGCGGTTTGATGGGATGCCAGAGCGCTCAGGTCAGTATTTGCCAATTGGTTTATAAAATATTCGCGTGACCAATTCAGGCGGTGGCATGGGGGGACACGGTGTGGAGTTCCACGCCGGGATGTTCCTTGATGAAGTATTCCACCCCCCACTTGTCCGGGAAAAGAATGACAAATTGTCCGCGGATATCGGTGGCGACTTTGACGCCTGTGCCCAGATAGAACGAGTCTAGCGTTGCACGGGTAACGCTCGGGGAAAACCACCGGATCTGCGCGAAAGGGGCTGGCTCCATACGAGGGTCGGCCCCATATTCGGCCTCGAGCCGGTAGGCCACCACTTCGAACTGGAGTTGACCCACCGCGCCCAGAAGCGGGGCCGTCTGGTAGTCATTGAGCAATTCAAATGACTGGATCACCCCCTCCTGTAGCAGCTGATCCAACCCTTCCTTCAACTGCTTCTGTTTGGAGGCGCCGGAATTACGGATGTAGGAAAAAGCCTCAGGCGGGAACCGGGGAATTTCATCATATCGGATTTTGGGATTGCTCGTCAGGGTGTCTCCGATGCGGAACGCCTTATGGGTCACGAGTCCCACAATATCGCCCGGATAGGCGATTTCCAGGGATTCCCGGTCCTGTCCGAATAATTTCTGGGGATAGGAAAGCCGGACCGGCTTGCCGGTTTCAGGGTCATTGACGACCATGTCTTTTTCGAAGATTCCGGAGCAGACCCGGACAAAGGTCAGGCGGTCCCGGTGCCGGGGATTCATATTGGCCTGGACCTTGAACACGAATCCTGAGAATTCAGGATGCTCAGGGGCGATCGGCCCATTGATGGAAACCCGCGGTTGGGGCGGGGCCCCATGCTGGACAAAATAGTCGAGCATCAGCTGGACCCCGAAGTTGGTCATGCCGCTCCCGAAGAATACCGGGGTGATCTCTCCGCGCAGCACCTGGTTTTCGTCAAACCGTTCGCCGGCGGCACTGAGCATCTCAAGTTCTTCAAGCCAGGGATCCCGGATATGAGGCGGGATCTGGTCCAGCAGGGCTTTATCATGGATGCCGGTGACCTGTTCCGGTGCCCGGTGCGCATTGTGGGCGGTGCGCTCGAAGAGATGCAGTTTCTTCGTCAGCCGGTCATAGACACCCTTGAACTCGACGCCGCTGCCCAGAGGCCAGGTCACGGGGAAGGCGCCAATGCCGAGGACTTTCTCAAGCTCGTCCACGAGGGCGAGGGGATCCTGGGCCGGCCGATCCATTTTGTTCATGAACGTGAAGATCGGAATACCCCGTAACCGGCAGATTTCGAAGAGTTTGCGGGTTCGCTCTTCAATGCCTTTGGCGGCATCGATGACCATGATCACGCTGTCTACGGCGGTCAGCACACGGTAGGTGTCTTCGCTGAAATCCTTGTGACCGGGGGTGTCCAGCAGGTTGATGACGCAACCGCCGTAATCAAACTGGAGCAGGGTGGAGGAAATGGAGATGCCTCGTTCTTTTTCCAACTCCATCCAGTCGGAACTGGTGCTTTTGCGGTCCCGGCGCGAGCGGACCGAGCCTGCTAACTGAATGGCCCCACCGTAAAGAAGAAGTTTTTCGGTTAAGGTCGTTTTGCCGGCATCCGGGTGGGAGATGATCGCAAAGGTCCGGCGGCGCGCAATTTCATTAAGCAGGGATGGCGAGGTCATAGGTCTGGGCGATCAGCGATACTTGGCCAGAAGGGGCGCTAGCGCAGTCAGCGTGGCGGCGGGGACCGTTTTCATATCCGTCATAATCGCGTTCTTAAGGGCGTTCTGACAGGCACACACCCGCTTGGTTGGAAGCTGCGGGACAAAGCGGCGAATGATTTCCTTGGCCAGGGCGGTGTTGGCCGTCAGGGTCTGGATGATCATCTCCACGGAAACCTCTTCTTCACTGATGCGCCAGCAGTCGTAGTCGGTGGCCATCGCCATGGGTAGATAGCAGAGTTCCGCTTCGCGGCACAGCTTGGCTTCCGGCAGGCTGGTCATCCCGATGATATCGAAGCCCATCTGGCGATAGGACTGGGATTCCGCACGGGTGGAAAAGGCCGGCCCTTCCATGTTCACATAGGTGCCACCTTTATGGAGACGGACGAGGTCGCCCAACTTGAGTTCACTGACCACCTCATTGGCGACCTTGGCCATGATCTCGCGCAGCGAATGGCAGGTGGGATCGCCGAATGATACATGGCCGACAATGCCATTCCCGAAAAAGGTGTGGTTCAGCGAGCCTTTGGTGCGGTCAAAGTACTGATCCGGCAAGACAATGTCGCGGGGGCGAATGCCTTCCCGCAGGCTTCCCACCGCACTGACGGACATCACGAGATCGACGCCCAGGGATTTAAAGCCCCAGATGTTGGCTTTGTGGTTGATCTCGGACGGCAGGATGCGGTGTCCCCGGGCATGGCGGGGCAGGAAATAGATATCAACGCCACCCAGCGTGCCGTGAATATAGGCGTCGGAGGGATTGCCAAAGGGCGTTGTCAGGGTAATTTCGTTGACATTCTCGAGCCCTTCGAGCTGATACAAACCGCTACCGCCAATGATTCCGAGTTTCATGGAAGTCCTTATCAGTATAATGTTTTCTACACTGTGTTCAGAATCTGAACATCCTGTAAAGGGGTGGTAGGCCGTGTGGGATTCGAACCCACGACCCCAACATTAAAAGTGTCGTGCTCTACCAACTGAGCTAACGGCCTGCGAAAAAGTCGGCTCACAATAGAGGAACGATCTGTTAATGTCAACGGTGGATGGGATAAATATAGTAATTCGCATTATGGCCACAACACATAAGGTCGGAACGGAGCCCGACCCTCCAAACTACCGGGAAACGGTTGTTTTCAATCATGGAGGGACGACCTCCGTGTCGTCCGGTTCCCTTTCCTGCAGGCCCCGGCGCTCCAGCTAAATGGGCGGGACATACCGGTGTGCGACCTGCTCCAGTTGGTGTTGTCAGTTGGATTACTGGGGGTGCTGGTGGCTCAATATGCCCGC
>JBIKMI010000099.1:0-9025 GCA_044359285.1 Kiritimatiellia bacterium | reverse complement strand
GCCGTCGGCGGTGTCTCGCCGGATTCCGTGCTCGATGTCACCGCGAGGGCGCTCCGCGATGTGAACCAGGCCGGTCTCTCCGCAGGCAAGGATGTGACGGACAAGCTGGAGGTGGATGCAGGGTATCGCTTCGACGACATCAACTACGACCAGGCGTCGCTCTATGACCTGCGTAATCATGTGGGGCAGGTTGAAGCCGCCCACCAGTTGACCGACAAGAGCGCCGGGTTCGTGACGGTCAAGGGAGCGCTTCAGGAGAACCTCTCCCTCGATGAACAGGCGGAGTACTACGCGGCTCGGCTCGGCTTGAAGACCAAGGGCACCGACAAGGTCACCTTCAAGGCGGGCGCGGGACTCCAGTACTACGACCAGGCTAACGGCGACGGAAGTACGTCGTTCAACTTCGACCTGACCTCGTCCTGGGCCGCCACGGAAAAAATCGTCCTCATGGCTGGCGGCCGCAATGGTTCCCAGATGTCGTCGCTTTACGCCGACAATGGCGCCAATTACCAGATCTTCTGGTTTGGGGGAACTTATAGGATTACGCCCGCCATCAGTACCACCCTTAGCGGCGCCTACCGTGTGGATGATTACATGGAGCCTGTTGTTGATAATAACCGCACTATCGACCGGCAGGACAAGGGGGCTGCGGGGCGGTTCCGCATCGACTACCAGGCGCCTGCCAAGTTCCTGAAGGTCTACACCGAGGCCACTTATGAAGACATGTCTTCGAATATTGAGGACTACAACGACACCCGTATTGCGCTGGGTGCGATCCTGACTTACTGAACATAAAGCTGAATGAAAGGACTGCCGACCGTGAACCTACATAAAACAATTCTGACCGGCTGTGTATGCCTTGCCACCACACTGAATGCCCTGGCGGCGTTTGCGCCCCCCGCGGAGGCGCAGATTGAGGCCGCGGCCGGGAACCCCGCCGCGCTTTCCGCGCTGCTGAAAGACGCATCCCTCGAGCAGGCTTCCCATGTGGTTAAAACGGTCATTGCGCGGATTGCCGCCTTGAATCTTTCCGCGTCTGCGCTGGAGGCGCGCATTCAGTTGACAATGAGTACAACGCTGACCGTGGTGCCGGCCAGCGGGTTGGTCGCCTTTGCGGGGTTATTGGGCGGTGAAATGGGGGGCAGTTTGGCGATCCGGAGCCAATCGGCCATTGTGTCCGCCACGCAGGGGGCCTTGACCACTGGCGCGGGGACGATGGGGTCGGATGTCGCCAAGGCCTTTGGTGATGCCTACGAGGTGGCTGCCAGCGGATCGAGCAACGCGCAGAACACCAAGGACGCCGACAAGGTTCAACCGCCGGTAGCCAAACTCTATCCTGGTCAGAATTAATGCGTGAAAAGCTCCTTGTTGCAGGGGCAGGGCTCATCCTTGTATATCTGGCTTGGGCTTGGGGAGGTCTGCAACAGGCTTGGCTGCTGCCGGCAGTATGGACTGCTGCCGGCCTGCTGATCGCCCTTCTGATCTCTGCGACATCCTGCCTCAAGTGGCTGTGGCGGGATGTTTTCTTTTATGGCGGGCTCCTGTTTCTGGGGTATCTCACGCTTCAATGGTGGAACGCCGGGCGGGTATTGTTTTTTGATGTGGGGCTGCGGGAATGGCGCTATGCAGCGCCGCCGTATCCGGGTTGGCCGTCGGCTTTCAACAAGGCGGACGCCGTGCAGATGCTGACGTGGTTCTTTCCGGCGTGGGTACTGGGGCTGGTTGTCCGATCGCCCGGCATCGAATCACGGGCGTTGCTTAAACTGCTTCGAGCCCTGGTCTATGGCGCAGGGGTGCTGTCTCTGGTGGGGATCATTCAGTTTGTCACCCATGCCAAGGCGCGCTACTGGGTCCGGCCCACGGATGAATTCTTCGCCTCGTTCGGCTACACCAACCATGCGGCGGCCTATTTTGTGCTGATGGGCGCCGTCGCGGCCGGATTGCTGTATCGCGAGCTTTTCCGGACGGGAGAGGACCGATACCGGTATCGGTCCGTTGCTTTAGCCTCATCCCTGGTTCTTTGTCTCGTAGGGGCCAACCTGTCACTGAGTCGCGCGGGGGTGATCCTGGCCTGGGCGCTGGCGGGGTTTGTTGCCGTGTATGGGCTCATTCGCGGATGGAACAGGCTGAGTGCTGTGAAAAGGCTCAATTTGGCGGTGGCTACGGTCGCCGTGTTATTTGTGTTCTATTTCGCCGTGGCGGGCTTCGGCAAAAATGAAATTCTCAAGGAGTTTGAAGTCAGGAAGCCGATTCATCACCGCCTTTTCCCGGTGTTGGACAACGTCAACCTCGCTCTGGGGGGACGGCTGGAGCTGGATGTGGCAGCCTGGCAAATGTGGCAGGATCACAAACTTCTCGGCATCGGAGGCTGGGGCTACCGCTACCTGCTCGCCTTTTATTTGCCTGAGGAGGAGTGGAAGAAGTTTGTGCAAAGCCCCGGGAAGGCTAATGTTCACTGCGATATCCTCCAGTTCCTGGTCGAGTTTGGCGTTATTGGATTTGGCCTGATGTTAACCGCCGTGACATCGTTGGTTTTATCTCTATTCCCTCTCCCTTTAGGGGAGAGGGCCAGGGTGAGGGTGTCTGCAACGAGCCGCGACCCCCTCTGGGTCATGGGAGTCATTGGCCTCTCACTGGTGTTGATTTTCAGTCTGATTGACCTGCCGTTCCGCTGCCCGGCCATTCTCTGCACCTGGGTGGTAATCCTGGCCGCCTTGCCAATAGCGACAGAAAAGGAAAACAGGGTTCAGGGTTCAGGGTTCAGAAAACCTGCAGAAGCCGGCGACCATCAAACTTCAGAAACAATCGCTTAACCTGAACCCCGAACCCTATGACCTATCCCAACTTATGAACCCACAAACACCACAACCCCCCCCGAATCCTGCCGAGCCTGTTCCCCCTCTTTATCATGGGGGAGCGCCCTACGGGGCGCCTTACGGAACGCCCTATTACGGGGGAACACCGGACGACGGGGGGGGCCTGTTGGGCTCCCTCGATCCCCGCCGGCTGCTGCGCGTGGCGCGCAAGAACTGGCTGACCATCCTGCTGGTCCTGCTCTTCGCGGGCACGGCGGCCTACTACTATCTCAGCACGACCCAGAAGGTGTATCAGGCCACGAGTCTGGTGGAGCTCAGCGTGCGGCGCCCCCGGATCATGACCCAGCAGGCTGCCGTCATCGAGGACCAGGGCGCCAGCTCGCAGTCGGAGGAAATCTTCAACACCCGCCTGGAGAAGTTCAAGGGGCGCGCCATGCAGGAGGCGGCCATTATCCGCTACCGCAAGGCGCACCCGGAGTGCAAGCTTCAGGATGCGGAGTTCAAGGGGCTTTTCGGCAACCTGAACCTCACCCTGTTGCGCCGCACCCGCCTGGTGAAAATTGAATTCAACCACACGGATCCCCGGTTTGCGGCTGATTTTTGCACGTCCTTCGCGGAAGCAACGGAAGCGAGCGTCTATGACGAAAACCGGATCGCCTCGGATGCCGCCGTGATTTGGCTGGAGGCGCAGGGTGTCTCCCAGCGCGCCGAGGTCGAAAAGGCCGACGCCACCCTGTTGAAGTACCGGCAGGAAAACAAGATTGATGTCATGGAAAGCCAGCGGAAAACCGTGGATAACGCCCTGATGGATTTCAACAAGGTGCTGGTGGACCTGGAGAGCCAGGAGGCCAGGGAGCGTGACCTGCTCAATGCAATCAGCACCGTGGAGCTGAAGCCGGAAAACGTGGGGAAACTGCCCGGCTCGATTCCCAGGGCTGATGAAATCAAGGCCGCCATGGACAGGTGGATGGCGGCCCTGGCGGAGCGGGATGCCTTGATGTCGAAATACACGGCCAAGCACCCGGAGGTTCAGGCCAGGGATGGGATCGTGGCGATATGCCGCAGCCAGGCGCTTGACGCGCTGAACCGGGCCAGGTCAACTTCCGCCTCGAACCTGGAGCTGCTGCGGAAGCAGGCGGAGAGTCTCCGCCAGAAGAAGGCCGAGCAGGCGCGGCTTGCCTCGGATCTGGAACTCCAAATCGTGGAGCGGCGCATCCACCTGACGGCCATGGAGCGTAACCGTGATGCCAGTGATGCCGCCTACCGCGGGATCCTGAGCCGCATCCAGGAGGCCCGGATGGCCGCCGACGAAAATACCGCCACGGTTAAGATTGTGGAGCGGGCCTCCGTCCCCGAGAAGCCGGTCAAACCCAAACCCGTCCGGATCATCGCCCTGGCCATCCTGCTCGGATTGATGGGCGGCTTCGGGCTGGCGCTGCTGCAGGACTCGCTGGGCGACCGGTTTGAATCCCCACATGAGATCGAGATGACTGGATTGGCCAAGGTGATGGCGGTGATTCCGCACGCCAAGGATGCGGACCGTGTCAGCATCGCAACAGCCTCCGCGACCCTCAGGCAGAGCGCGATCGCCGAGGCCTTTGCCGGACTGCGGGCGATGCTCGACTCGCCCCAGTACAAGACCCATAACGGGGTCATCCTGCTCTCCAGCTCGATCCCCGAGGAAGGTAAGACGGTGACCGCCTGCAACCTGGCTATCACTTATGCCCGGCACGGTGAAAAAACGCTGCTGATCGATTTCGATCTGCGCCGTCCGCGCCTTGCCGGAATTTTCCCGTTACCGGCGGGGCAGCAGAGCTTGTCGGATTTTCTGGCCGAAGGCGCATCGCCGGCCAACTTCCCCCTGTTGGCTTACGGGACGACCTTGGTTCCCGGGTTATCCATCATGGCCGGCCGGCCGGCACCGCACAGTCACCCCGAACTGGTGAACGAAAACAAGCTCGCCGCCCTGCTGCACTGGGCGCGCACGAACTATGACCGGGTCATCCTGGACGCCCCGCCGCTGGGCTTGGTGAATGACGCGCTCTCCCTGGCGGCACTCGCCGATGCCGTGCTGGTGGTGGCCCGGCCCGAGATCAGCCGCAAGCGGGCGGTCTGGCATACCCTGCACCGGTTCCGCGAGGCGGGGGTCGGCGTATTGGCGTCAATCGTCAACGATGTGGATTTCAGTAAGGCGGCCTATGGGTACGGGTATGGCTACTACCACTCTTATGCCCATTACAAGACCTACGACGGCACAGTGAATAAGAGCAAGAACGACTGATTTTCATGATTCGCGGATGCGCCAGTGATAAAGAGCAGTGCGACCATTCGCTGCTGCGTTCCCTGATCGCCTCGATCCCCGACATCATTTTCTACAAGGATTGCGAGGGGCGGTACCTGGGCGCGAACCCGGCTTTCGAAGCCTATGCGGGAATCGTGGAGAAGAACATCATCGGGCGAACGGACCTGGACTTTCTGCCGCATGACGCGGCTGAGTTCTACCGGCGCAGGGACCGGGAGGTTCTCGACAGCAACACGCCCCGGCGCAACGAGGAGTGGATCGTCTACCCCGACGGGCGGCGCGCCTTGCTGGAGACTCTCAAGACACCCATCAGGGGGCCGGAGGGTGTCGTCCTCGGAATCATCGGGATCAGCCGCGACATCACGGCTGCCAGGGAGACGGAAGGCCGCCTGTATTACCGGATGCGGTTCCAGGCCCTGCTCGCCCGCCTGTCAAAGGAGTTGATCAATCCCCAGTCAAACATAGACAACGGAATTACAAAGGCGCTCAAGGGAACCGGGGAATTTGTCGGCGCGGATCGGACGTATGTGTTCCAGATAAAGCCCGGCAATGAGATCATGGATAACACCCATGAATGGTGTGCTGTCGGGATTGAACCCAAAATGGAGGTGCTCCAGAAGCTGGCCACCAATGTCTTTCCCTGGTGGATGACCCTGTTGGCGAATGGCGAGACCATACGGGTGCCCAAAGTGGCCGACTTGCCGGAAATCGCCCGGGCGGAACGCGAAATCCTCCAGGCGCAGGGTATACAATCAGTTCTGGTTATCCCCCTTGCCGATCAGGGTGGCTTGCGCGGATTTGTCGGATTTGATGCGGTCCGTGCGGAAATCCAATGGGACGCTGACTCTGTTGAACTGCTGCGGTTCGTGGCGGACATTATCGTTAACGCCATAGAGCAGAAAAGCACCCGACAGAAGCTGTTGGAGGCCAAGGAGGAAGCAGAGCGGGCGAAGCGCGCCCAGATGATGTTCCTTGCCAACATGTCCGGCGAGACCCCTGACGTGCAGAGATTGGCCCGCTGGCTCCCCAAAAATGTTTGTGTTGGGATGAGCAATGCGATCAAACGGGGTGATATCTTGGAGCTCAGGCGCCACATTGACGGGTGTGCGCCGGCCTTTCCCCAGCTGGCGCGGCAGCTGAGATATCTGGCTGACCGGCTCGCCTATGATCGTTTGCTTGAAGTGTTAAGCACAAGAGAGGAAGCCGCACATGTCACAACCTGAGCCAATAGCCACGATCATGATTGTGGATGACGAGCCGGAGAACCTATACGTACTGGGCGAGCTCCTGCAATCGAGGAAACACCGGGTGGTGGCGTTCCCCTGCGGTAAGCTGGCGCTTGAAGCCGCTCTGGATCAGCCTCCGGATATTGTGCTGCTCGACGTGCGGATGCCAGGGATGGATGGCTACGAAGTGTGCAGGCAATTCAAGGCCAACGCGATGTTGCGGGACATCCCGATCCTGTTCCTCAGCGCGCTCACCGGGAGTGATAAAAAGGTCGACGCCTTCAAGGCCGGTGCGGTTGACTATCTTGAGAAGCCGATATACGAGGTTGAGGTGCTTGCCCGGGTGGAGACGCATCTGCGCCTCCGGCGCTATGCGGTTGGACTGGAAAACCTTGTCCAGGAACGAACCGCCGCACTGGTTGAGAGTAATCGGCGGCTGAAAATACTGGATGATGCCAAAACCGACTGGCTGAGTATGTTGTCGCACGAATTGCGGACCCCTCTGACGGGGGTTCTGGGAATATCTGAGCTGCTGTTTCGCGAGATCGCCCCGGATTCCAAATGGCACGACTTGAAGATGATTTACGAAACATCCCGGAAGAGAATCCAGGATTTGATGGTGGGGGCTGAACTGCTCACCAAGGTTTCGGTAGCCCCGGAAACATTCAAAGTGAAGGCGATGCCGTTGTGGCCCGTTGTCGCCATGGCCGTGCATGAGGTGGAGTCGGAGACACAGGTTGGCTGC
Source organism: Kiritimatiellia bacterium (assembly GCA_044359285.1). Lineage (GTDB taxonomy): Bacteria > Verrucomicrobiota > Kiritimatiellia > CAIKKV01 > CAITUY01 > JAABPW01. The sequence continues at coordinate 1,936 of JBIKMI010000099.1, read as the reverse complement.
ACGTGTGATTGTCGGGGTGAGCTGGAGGGCATTCAGGTAGTCGCTGAAGAGAATCTCCTCCTTCGTGCCATCGGTGGACTGCTTTACAGTGCAACCTGCTGTATAGGCGTGCGGGGCCGTGTGATCGTGAATGTCGAAATGCTGGCGGGAGTGGTCAGGCTCGTTTTCCGGGCCGATGGCTTGAGCCTGGAGCCTAATGCGCTCACCTCCTTTTTTGAAGTGTGTGGTCAGGCGAAATTGCTTGCTGCTGGAGGTGATTTAGGGCTCCGTCCAGCCTTGAGCCTGCGGATTTTAAGGATTTTCGGGGGCGATGCCGTGGTAAGGACCCTTGAGTCCAGGGGCGTTGAGATTGCGATGACCCTGCCGGTTGTCGAGGAGGGATCAGCCCGTGTTTCGTAATGTGCAACCTATGAACGGGCAGCGCGACGCCCAGCTCACGGAGCAGGTCGCCGGCCGGTTTGATATGGCGGGCGCCCCGGTGGGCATGTTCCCCGTCGGCTCCGGCAACATCAACGACACTTATTTGTCGGTCTACCGTACGAGCTATTCCGAGACCCGCTGCATCATCCAGCGAGTCAACAAGCGGGTGTTTAAGGACCCCGAAGTCCTTCTCAAGAACTTCAGGCGGGTCACCGAGCATGTGCACCACCGCCTCGAAAAGGAGCGCGATACGGCTGACCGGATCTGGCAGCTGCCGCGGTTGATTCCCGCGAAGAATGGTGCTGATTTCCATGTGGATGACGCAGGGGAGTACTGGCGCGCGATCACCCTGATTGATTCCGCGGTGGCCTACAACCAGGCCCAGGGCCCTGACCATGCCCGCGAGGCAGGCACCGTGCTGGGTCAGTTTCACCGGCTGATGATGGATCTTCCTCCCGGAAGTCTCGCTGTGACTTTGCCCGGATTTCATCATACACCGGGCTATCTGGCCGCCTACGATCAGACGCTGGCCACGGAACCGGCCCGGGAGCGGGTCAGTGGGGACAGCCTGACAGCCGATCTCTGCCGCTTTGTTGGCGTGCGCCGCGATCTCTGTTCCGTTTTGGATGCCGCCCGTGCCCGTGGGGAGTTGAAGGTGCGGATCATGCACGGTGATCCCAAGATCAACAACATCCTGATGGACACTATCACCGGGCGCGGCACCAGTATCATCGATCTCGACACCGTGGGGTCCGGCCTGGTGCAGTGGGATTACGGTGATGCCGTGCGCTCCATCTGCAATCCCGCGGGCGAGGAAGCCCGCGAGCTTGGTACGGTTGAGTTCAGTCTGGAGCTGTGCCAGGCCTTCACGGCCGGTTATATTGCGCAGGCGGCGGATTTCCTGACCGATGCCGACCGCCATTATCTCTTTGATTCCATCCGCGTGATCACCTTTGAATTGGGGCTGCGGTTCCTGCAGGATCATCTGGCCGGGAACGTCTACTTCAAGACCCGTCATGCCCGCCATAATCTCGACCGTGCAGCCGTCCAGTTCCGCCTGTGCGAGCGGGTCGAGGCAAGGGAGAGAGAGATCCGCACCCTGATCGCAGCGTGTACGTGAGGATAAGGATTACGACGCTGTTTCGACCCGGTTCGCCGCCTTCCTCTATTTGCCGATGTCGCAGAAAGCATTTCCAGCTTAGGAGCCGTCAAATAACAACCTGTACAATGTGTAAAGATTTACCACCCGCTCCGCTTGAGACACAGAGGCACGGAGAAGATGAGGACGAGAAGACAATGTTTCACGAATTTTCCTGAAGCGGAGTACCGTTTCAGGAAAATTCGTGAAACGCCTCGTGAAGTAAGAAGCAGCCAGGGGGAGGAGAGGTCTAGATTGTGGAAACGCCTCTTCTTTCTCGTTGAATTACTCCCAGAGGGGTTGCGGGAATTATGGGTGCCGGTACTCCGGCAGCCGGAATTCCCGCAACATTTTCACTGAGGCAGGGCATTCTCTGTG
>JBIKMI010000098.1:0-9062 GCA_044359285.1 Kiritimatiellia bacterium | reverse complement strand
CATTGGCACACCCGGCATTAATGATAATGGCCTGGGCCTGGCCCCAGATCAAGTTACGCTCACAGAGTTTGACCGGCGGCGCCTTGACGCGATTACTGGTGAAGGTGCCCGCTACGGTGGCCGGGGTGTCGGATACAATCAGGGCCAAATCGTCACGCTTCCGGCTCTCCTTGATGCCGGCCCGCAGGGTGGCTGCTTTAAAGCCCATCGGCGTGGTAATGCTGCCCTCAATGAATGTCTGGTCTGTTTTCATTTGTATTCTTTCGCGAAAAAGCGCGTCACTATCTTAAATCCCAAGCGGAAAGTCGAATAGAAAAGATGAAGGGTTTTCAGGACGACTGGCGAAACGCGTAAGCGAGAGGGGACGCCCTCTTTCCTGAATCCCGGCTCATGGTATAAATTTAAAAATATTTAAATATTATATAATAAATTAGAAAGTAGCTCGTTATATGATTAAGGACAACGCCAGTGAGTCGGAGGCCGAAGGGGTGCTCCAGGCGAATTCCTGAAACCAAAAGGAGCGAACAGCATGAGTACAGAAACAGCCAAGCCGGGGAATGGGACGAAGATGCGGGACCAGAAACTGACCTTTTACCATCCCAATACGGCGGGAAACGGGGTGGCGCTGCAATGTGAGCCGCGGGTGAACCGGCGTGAGTCGGACCGGTATAATTGTTTTTTCTTTGAAATGGCGGCGCAGAAAACGGGCCCGGAGCGGGATGGTGACAAACGGGTGATGCCCACCTTTGACTGGGCCAACAAGCTCACGGTCAAGTTTGATTTTGCGGATATCTGCGAACTGCTGATGGTGCTGGAGGGGCGGCAGGAGCGTGTTGGCGGGCAGAAAAACGGGATTTATCACGACACGGATAAGGCGAATACGATTATTACCTTCGGGAAAATTGCCGAGAAAAACGGGTTCGCCTTCGGGTTATCCCGCAAAGACAAGGGATCCGGCCAGTTAACCCGTCTGAATATCGGGCTCAGTGAGGCGGAGGGGCTGGGATTGAAGGCCGTTATTCAGGCGGGCCTCTTTTTTATCACATTCCACTCGCAGGTGTTTCCGCACATGGAAACACAGAAGGAGTCAGGCAACTGAATCCTGACTCCTGAATCCTGACTTAAAATGGAGGCGCGGATCGGATTCGAACCGATGTGAGAGGTTTTGCAGACCCCTGCCTGGCCACTTGGCTACCGCGCCCTGTTGGGTTAAAAAAAGTGTGTCGCCCCTCAAAAATCAAGTGGCGACACAGTGAATCACATCCGTCTTATTTTTTCGCCTTAGCTTTCGGGGCGGCGGCTTTCACCGCGTCCTCTTTATTGCGAATTTGACGGATACGACGTTTACGTTTTGCTCTTGCTCTAAGTTGTTGTCCCATAATGGGTGGGCTGAATATCAAACCCATGCCACTCTTGTCAATGAATGTTTGGATCTAAGGAATAATTTCCACTTGGAGTCCGCATGCCCGAAGATGGTCGACACAGCGGTCGGCCATCCCGTTCAAACGCCATCGTCTGACTTCCTGGACATCCGCATTGACTCATGTTCAATCGCCTTTTTCCGGGGGTTAGCCCTTTTCTAGTTTTTCCACCATGCGAAGAAAGGCATCGGCCTTTGTGCCAAATTTCACATCCACCGCGTTGAACTTTGAAAACAACTGGCCCACCTGGGTGTCCGTCAGTTCGCGGTTCATCCAGGGATAAAGGATGTCGTCTTCCTTGCGGATATGTTCCGTAAGCAGGGCCCCATAAGCCGTGAGCTGTTCAATGATCACGGGCGTATTACCCTGATCCAGGGCGGCGAGTACCGCACGGACATGGGCGCGGCCGACTTCATGTTCCTTGGACATCACCGTGAGGATGTCGGAGCCGGCATTGAAATACGTGAACAGGATCTCCTCCTCCTTGGCGTGATGAAATTGATCGGCATATTGCCGGATGAATGCAATCACGTCGCTCAGGGTCTGGCGGGTCCCGCCATCCAGACCCTTCCGGAGCCGGGCGGTCAGAGCGGGCAGTTTGGCCAGGACCCGCTTGATCTGGGTGTGCTCGTGCACAAGCGCCTGGAGAGGTGGCGACAATTTCCGGGCACCGCCGGATTCAGTCTTGCGTACGGTTTTCGGAAGCGTCATCGTTTGGCCCGGGAAGATCACGGCCGCGATGCCGGCGAAAAGGGTTTGCTCCTGGGTTTCTGTCAGGTTGTGGATGCTGATCACGTCCTTGATCAGGCAGGTGCCGACGCTGCAGGTCACGCAACCGATGCCCGCCTCCGCCAGAACGGCCCCAACGGCAGGATAGGTTTCAATTACATCCTTGATGTACAGCCCGACCACAGCGGCCATCGTCTCAGGTTTTTTTTGTAAGTTCGCTGCCATGATTTCCCTCGCCTTCCTCTCTTGTCAATCAGCCGCCGGGACGTCGGCTGCCACCTGGGTTTCCGCTTCCGTAACCCCGTTTTTGGCATCTGAATCGATTCAGACCACTATGGAAGGGCCGCCAGGCAGTCTTTGAGCGCTTGGTCCCAATGCGGCAAGGGCAGTCCGAAGGTCCGGGTGAATGAGTCGCAGTTCATGACGGAATAGGCAGGCCGGCATGCCGGTGTGGGATAGTCGGTGGTGGGGATCGGGATGACGGGAATATCGGCGGGTGTAAAGGCGCGGGCGAAGCCGTGCCAGGAGGTGTGTCCGGCGCTGACGCAGTGGTAGAGGCCGCTGACCTCCTTCAGGTTGAAGGTGCCGTCTTCTGTCCGGACTTTCGAGAGCGCCGTGGCGGTGGCCCCGGCAATGGTTCGGCACCAGGTGGGACAGCCGATCTGGTCATTGACCACGCGCAGGGGTTTGCCCTCACTTGCCAGGCGGCGCATGGTTAAAAGGAAGTTTTTACCTCTCAGGCCATAGACCCAGGCGAGGCGGAAAATCAGGTGCGGAACGCCGGAAGTCTGGATGGCCCGGTCGCCCTCCAGTTTGGTGACCCCGTAGACGCTGAGCGGGTTTGGTAGATCCGTTTCAAGGTAAGGCCGGGGGCTGGTGCCATCAAAGACAAAGTCGGTGGAGTAGTGGACCAGTCCTGCGCCCAGCTTTCCGGCCTCCTCGGCCAGAATCGCCGGGGCGATGGCATTGAGTTTGCGACAGAGGTCCGGCTCTGATTCAGCCTTATCGACCGCCGTATAGGCGGCAGCATTGATGATTAGATGGGGACGCGCGGCCCGAACGCTCCGGACGATCGAGTCCGGGTCCGAAAAATCGATGGCGGGATAACAGATGGCGGTCACCTGCCCCAATGGGGCCAGTGCCCGCTGCAGTTCAAATCCGACCTGCCCGTCATGACCAATCAGTAATATCCGTTTCATTTATTTGCTTTGTAGCGGCGGATCAATTCGTTGGTTGAGGAGTCGTGAGTCAGGGTAGGCTCCGCCGCTTGAAGCTCGGGGAGGATCTTGTTGGCGAGGATCTTGCCGAGCTGGACCCCCCATTGGTCGTAGGAAAAGACATTCCAGATCACGCCCTGAACGAAGATCTTGTGTTCATAGAGGGCAATCAGTGAGCCCAGGATGCGGGGCGTCAGTTTTTCGGCCAGAATGGTATTGGTCGGCCGGTTCCCCGTAAAGACCTTGAAGGGGACCAATTTTGCCGGGGTGCCCTCGGCGATCACTTCCGCTTCGGACTTGCCGAAGGCCAGTGCTTCGGTTTGGGCAAAGAAGTTGGCCATGAACTTGTCGTGATGGTCGCCGATGGGATTCTGGCTCTGACTGAACCCGATGAAATCACAAGGGATCAACTTGGTCCCCTGATGGATCAGTTGATAGAAGGCGTGCTGGCCATTGGTGCCCGGTTCGCCCCAGATAACGGGGCCCGTCTGCCACTGTACCGGTTTACCCTGCTTATCGCAGCCCTTGCCGTTGCTTTCCATGTCCGCCTGCTGGAAATAAGCGGCGAACCGGTGCAGATACTGGTCGTAGGGCAGGATGGCATGGGTTTCGGCGCCTAGGAAATTATTGTACCAGAGACCCAGCAGCGCGAGCAGAACCGGGGCATTCTGTTCCAGGGGAGCTTCGATAAAATGCCGGTCCATGGCGTGGTACCCCTCGAGAAATTCGATAAATTTTTCAGGCCCGATGGCCAGCATGACCGGCAAGCCGATGGCGGAGCAGAGCGAGTAGCGGCCGCCGACCCAGTCCCAGAAGCCGAACATGTTGGCGGTATCGATGCCGAACGCGCTAACTTCCTTGGCGGCGGTGGAGAGAGCCACGAAATGGCGCGCTACCGCGGCAGGATCCTTCAGGGAGTTCAGGCACCAAGTCCGTGCCGTTTCCGCATTGGTCATCGTCTCCTGGGTGGTGAAGGTCTTGGAGGCGACAATAAAGAGGGTCTCCTCTGGATTCAGGTCACGGGTGCACTCGGCGAAATGCGTGGCATCCACGTTGGAGATAAAGCGGAACGTGAGGGTGCGATCCGAATAGGACTTCAGGGCTTCATACGCCATCACGGGGCCCAGATCAGAGCCTCCAATCCCGATGTTGACGATCGTGCGGATGGGTTTACCGGTGTATCCCAGCCATTTCCCGGCGCGGACTTTGCTCGAAAAGGCGATCATCTTGTCGAGGACGGCGTTCACCTCCGGCATGACATCCTTGCGATCCACCAGAATTGGCGTATTCGAGCGGTTCCGCAGGGCGATATGCAGGACGGACCGGTTTTCCGTCTGGTTGATTTTCTTGCCGCTGAACATGTCCTGCGCCGCCTCGGTGATGCGGCAGGCGCGGGCCAGATCGAGCAGAAGGGTCAGGGTTTCTCCGGTAATCCGGTTCTTTGAATAATCAAGGTAGAGCCCGCAGGTCTCCAGGCTGAATCGACTGCCACGGGCCGGATCATCACGGAACAGGTCACGCAGGTGGGTGACCTTGAGCGCATCGGCATTTTTCTTCAGGGCTTTCCACTCAGGTCGTTTAGTCAAGCGTACGGTTCTTGGCATAAGCTCATCTCCGAAATAGTTGTTTGAAAATGAATAGCCGAATAGAGGCTTAAAAGAAAGGTTATTGGTGATCCATCAGCGGTTTCAAATACAGGAGGAGGGCGGAGCGTGGATTGTTGAACGACCGCAAGGAGCCGATACAGTGGCAGACGGGAGCCTCCGTGCGCTGATGCGCCGGGTGCCGGGATAGATGGGCGTGACATTATCCGCTTGTTACATTACGCCGGTGAGCATAATGTAAAAGGCGTTCATCAATCCAAGCAAGGAGACGTTATGAAGTCCAAGAGTGAAGTCATTAGTGAGTTGGCCGAGACGGTCGGAATTGAAAAGAAGCAGGTGGCGGAGCTGCTGGAGGCGCTTGTCAAAATGGCGTTCCGCGAAGCATCGGAAGGGTTCGCCATTCCGGGACTGGGGAAACTTGTGAAAGTGGAGCGCGCGGCCCGCACGGGACGTAATCCGGCCACGGGGGCATCTATTGAGATTCCCGCCAAGACGGTCCTGAAGTTCAAGATCGCCAAGGCGGCCAAAGATGCCATGCTGACGGCGTAACAATCCTTAACGGCTTTTCAGACACCCAGCACAAATCCCTTGAGATAACCGGCTTCCGGAAATCCGGGTTTGCGGGGATGGTCGGCGGGCTGGCTGAGATCTTCCAGGAATTGAACGGGCCGCCTGGCATCGCGGGCGGCCCCCTCGAGCACCTTCGCGAAAAGATCCCGCTCCACGAGTCCGCTGCATGAGAAGGAGAACAGGATGCCGCCCGGATTCAGGAGCTGAAGGGCCAGCAGATTGATATCCTTGTAGGCGCGCAAGCCCTGTGGCATTTTGGCCTTCCGATTCACGAGTTTCGGCGGGTCCAGAATGATGAGGTCGAATCGGGTTTTATCCTCCTTTAATCCGCGTAGCAATTCAAAGGCATCGCCAATGCGGTAGGTCCGTTTGGCGGGGTCACAGCCGGAGTTGAGGGCAAGCTGCCGGTCTGAAAGTTCCTGGGCCGAGGTGGAGGAGTCCAGCGAAAGCACGCTGGCGGCACCGGCCTGCAGGGCGCAGGCGCCAAAGGAATCCGTATAGGCAAAGCCATTCAGCACCTTGGGGGCGCCGAGTTGGCCCACCCAGTTCCGGAGTGCCTGCCGGCTGGCGCGTTGATCCAGGTAAAATCCGGTTTTATGACCATTCTCGACATCTGCAAGAAAACGCAGTTGGTCTTCCTTGAAGGGGACAGGTCCCGACAGGGGGGCGCCGTAAACCAGCGCTTTACGGGGCTCGAGTCCTTCATGACGGCGGGCATCCACATCGGAGCGCTCCCAGATCGTCTTGGGATGCAGCAGTTTTTTCAGCGTCTCAATAAGCATCTCCCGGCGGGTTTCCCAGGGCGCCGTCAGCAGTTGGATCACCAGCACGTCGGCATAGCGGTCCACAATCAGGCCGGGAAGACCGTCACTTTCGGAGAACACGAGTCGGGCGGCCGTATCCAGGCCCCAGGGCAGCCAGCGTTGACGCCGTTCCAGGGCAACCTCAAGGCGTTCCCGGATGCCTGCCGCGTCCAGGTGGTCGCCCTCGGTGGTTGAAAATACGCGGGCCCGGATCTCGGAGCCGGGATGCACCGTCGCGCGGGCGATGAAGGCACCCTGGGTCGAGATGATGTCGGCCTCGTCAAGGGCTGCATTACCCTCGCTGCGTGCGATGGCGCCGGACATGATCCAGGGATGGCCGCGGACGATGGGAATCTCACGTCCGGGTTTCAGATGAAGTTTCAATGTCATAACGGATAACCTTTAAATGGAGTTGAAAACGGTGACCCCGTCCACGAGGGTCAAGGCGTGAACGGCATACTTGCCTGCCAACGCGGGGACGCTCCGCGGATAGGCGGTATCCACAGCCTGATGGAGTGCCTTGAGGCTGCCAGCGGCCACGATGGCGCCCGCCGCACCCTTGTCGCCCCCGCCCAGCATGCGTTCGCCGTAGACGCCGGGCACCGTCCGGGCAATGTCGCACATGGTTTCCAGCTCCGGTCCGGAAATCTTGTACTGGTCGCGCAGTCCGAGTCCGTCTTCACGGAAAATGGCACCAACGGTTCTGATGTCGCCTGAGCGCCAGGCCTTCAGCATTTTATAAAAACGATGTTGAGCTTGAAAAATATAGGTGAGTCGATCGCAGTGGGCGGGGTGACTCTTGCCGAAGGCGGCCAGGATCTTCCGGTACAGGGCTTCGTCGCGGACATCGGCCAGCAGCGTGAACCCGAATTTGCGACCCGCCAGGGCGGCGAACTCATCACACTCCTTGCGCCTGAGTTTGTAGGTGGATTTTTCAAGACCCGGGCGGACGGTGGCGGTGTCCAGGCTGACAATGCGGAAGTCGGGTGCTTTCGCGCCCAGGGGGATATAGCGGACGGCGCGGGTTTTGGGATTGTAGTGGGTTCCCATCCCTGCTTTCGCGAAATAAATCATGATCTGGTCAAGCTGGCCGCAGGGGGAGCCGATGTAGTCGGTCTCCACGGCCTGGGCGAGGTCAATGATCTGCATCTTGTCCCGGCCCAGTTTGAGTTTGTTGACTTCAAGCAGGGTGAGCAGCAGATTCAGCGTGAGTGAGGCGGAGCGGGACATGCCGCCACCGGGAATGTTGCCGATGAGTACGGCGTCAAAGCCGGTTTCAAGTTTGAATCCCGCTTTGCGCAGGATGTGGGCGCAGCCAAAGGGGAAGCGGGCCCAGGAATCGATGACGGAGGCATGGCGGGGCGGGGGAATCTCCGCGGCCTTGAACTCAAGGATGCCGTCATCCGGGAAGTTCTCGCTGTAAAGCCGGATTTGATCCGTGCCATTGGGCTTGTAGGCCATCCAGATGAAGCGGTCGGTTCCCACCCCGAAGAGTTCTGTGCCGTTATAATCGCCATGTTCCACGCCCAGGCAGAAGCGGGATGAGGTGCGCCGGACCTTGCCTCCCTTGATGTCGAGCCCCTGTTGCCTGGCGATGCGAAGTAATGCCGTGTTGATGCGTGAATCTGATTTTTCCGGCTTCATATGGATGATATGCCTTCCCTGATGGCGTATTTAGTGAGCCCTGCTACTGTGTCAATCGAGAGCTTACCCATGAGATGCTGGCGATGCGTGGCGACGGTTTTTCCTGAAATACCAAGTTTCGTGGCGATCACCTGCGTTTCGTAGCCATCGGCGATGAGGGCCAGGATCTGGCTTTCGCGCTGGCTCAATAAGGTGAGCGGGACATCTCCGGCAGGGTCCGTGTTGAGGGGGCGCGGGTCTGGGGGCATCTCCAGGCCGGGTGCAAGATAGGTTTGCCCATTCGCCACGACCTGGATCGCCTTGCTGAGCTCTGCCGCCTTGCAGGTCTTGGGGATAAAGGCCTTCACCCCAGCCTTCAGCATGATGGAGATGGCCCGATTCTGGGTATGCATGGACAGGGCGATGATCCGGGTTTCAGGGCGGTGCGCCAGAATCTGGCGGGTGGCTTCCACCCCGCTCATGATGGGCATCGTCATATCCATCACCACAATGTCGGGCTTCAGTTCGAGGGTCGCTTTGACGGCTGCTTCGCCGTCGGCGACATCGGCGATAACCTCAAATGCAGGATCCTTGGCGAGCAATGCCCGGAAACTTTCCCTCACAATTTTGTGATCATCCGCAAGAATGATTCGTATGGCCATATCTATTGTCCTTCACATCCGCCCGTGGGATTCCCCCTCGAAACTTCGCATACTAGAGTGAACGGAGGGCCGAGGAAAGGATAAATCCTGACGGCGGACGCCTGTTCCCTCAATAGATTAGGCTTGAAGCAGGAAATCAACGCCGTTAGTTTCATGTCATGTTTGGATTCACGTCAATCGGGAAAGGTGCCATTGATCTCTACAACCGGATCTGCCGGTTGGCCGCGATCAGTGCCGCTGTGGTTAATCTGGCCGCCCGCCCCTCGTCCTGGACCAGACCGACCCGGATGGTTCTGGCCCGCCAGATCATTTTCACCGGCTATGATGCGATCGGCTTTATCGCGGTGGTGGCGATGCTCGCAGGGATAGCGGTTGTGGTTCAGGCCCAGGTTTGGATGGGCCGCTTGGGTCAGTCGGAACTTCTTGGCCCCCT
>JBIKMI010000097.1:0-9076 GCA_044359285.1 Kiritimatiellia bacterium | reverse complement strand
GGGGACGCCGCCCTCAAGGGGAAGCTCGACGAGGTCCTGCGATTGCAGGACATCATCCTGAACATGTTGACCCAGATCCGCAACGCCAGGATTGCCGCGGACAAGTCCAGGCTGCAGCGTCTGCTTGAAGTCGCCCTGCGGAATCAACGGGGCGTCATGGAACGTACCAAGGCGATTCTGTTCAATCCCCAGGAACGGGTCCCCGGCGGCAAGGCCCCCGATGCCCTGACGTTGCAGGAAAAGGAACGTCTTAACCAGGTTGCCGGGCTCCAGGGCATGACTCATCATTCGGTTCAGAAGGCCGTGGCGGAATTCCTCGCCGCTTCTGCAATTCAGGATGCCAAGATGCCCCAGCAGGCCGAAGCGGCCAGGAAAATCCATGCCTATTTGGCTCAGGCCAAGGTGGTTGATAAGGCAGCTCAGGCGCAGTCTGACCTGGAGCGGAACCGCTCGACCCAGGCGCTCGTGACTGAAACCGAGGTGATCCAAATCCTGGAGAGCGCCATCGGCAGCTTGGCCAAAGTGGCTGGAGATATGGACAATAAACTGTCCGAACTGGCCCAGGAGCGGGAAGAAGTTGCCGATCTGCTTGCAAAGCAGAGGGAGATCCGGAAAGACACCGAAGCGTTGCCGGCCACAGCCAAAGCCGAGGCCATGAAGGGCCTGGAGGCGCGTGAGGACCGTCTGGCGAAAACCGCCGAGGAGTTGAAGGAAAAGGCGGATGAGAAGACGCTTGCCCGTGCGACGATGGAGCAGGTCAAGAAGGCCATGGAAAAAGCCGAGGAGAAACTTTCCAAGGGGGAGAAAGCTCCCGCGCTGGAGGAAATGAAGGCCGCGGAAAAGGGAATGGAAGCGGCCCTGATGGCGCTGGAGAAGCAGATGGAGGATATCGCCTCCGAGAAGAAGGAAAGTGCGGAAGCGGCGGAAAAGAAGGCCGACGAATTACGCAAGGAAGCCGAGGCCGCCGCCAAGATGAGCAAGGATCTGGAGGCCGCGGCCAAGCAGGAAGAGGAGATCCGGAAGGACACGCAGCAGGCGGCTGACGAGAAAAAAGACGCACAAACGCCCTCGGCTGACGAGAAAGAAGACGCACAAACGCCCTCGGCTGATGAGAAGAAAGACGCGCAAACGCCCTCGGCTGACGAGAAGAAAGACGCACAAACGCCCTCGGCGGAGCAGCAGCAGAAAATGGCGCAGATTGCCGCCGAGCAGGATAAGTTGCAGCAGCAGGTCAAGGCCATGCAGCAATCTGCCGACCAGCAGAAGAAGAGTATGCCGGAGTCGATGCAGGAGGCTTCCCAGAAGATGGAGCAGGCTCAGCAGGCGATGCAGCAGGCCTCGCAACAACTCAAACAGAATAAACCGGAGGGTGCGCAAGCACCGGAACAGGCGGCACAGAAAGCCCTGGAGCAGGCCGCCGATGCGATGAAAAAGATGGAGCAGGCGTTACGCCAGATGGAGCAGGCCCAGCGCGACGCCGCCACGGCGGCCAAATTGAATGAGATGGCCGAGAAGCAGGCCGGCCTGCAGCAACAGGCCGACAAGGCGCAGGATCCGTCCGCCATGAAGAACCTCAAGAAAGCCCAGCAGGATCTTGCCAATGAACTGTCCCAGATGCGGAAAAAGGAGCCCGGACTGGGGCCGAAGGCGCAGGAGGCGGAGGATGCCATGAAGAAAGCCCAGTCCCAGCTGGAGGCGGAGGAGAAAGCCATGGGTAGCGGGCAGCCGCCGCAGCAGCCCCCCAAGGACAGCTCCGGCATGCCGGCCGCCAAGAAGGAAATGATGAACGCCCAGGCGGCTCTGCAGCAGATGGCCAGCCAGATGAGCCAGAGCGCCCAACAGGCACAACAGTCCCAGAAGGGCCCGAAGGACTCCAAGCCGTCCTCTGAGAAGGACTCCACGCAAGCCAGTCAAGCCGCCAAGGGTGAGCATAATAGAGGCGATCCCACGGTGAAGTTGGGTGACAAGGTGAACTCCCGGGGATGGGAGGCCGCCATGTCGGAGCGGGATCGGGTGAAGTTCGGCCAGAATGCCGACCGGGCATTCCCGCCGGAGTATGCGAAATTGTTGGAAGGGTATTATCGGAGACTCGCCACAGATAAAAAATAGTAGCCCTGCAGCTACTCAGGAGAGAAAAAATGGCAAAACAAGAAGTTGATCAGTTGGAAGAGGTTGAAGTCGTTGAGGACAATGTGGCGGCGACCGCCAGCCTGCCGGGAAATGACGTTGAGGCCATTGAGCGGTTGCGCGATGCCTATCGCCGCATCCAGAAGGAACTGGCCAAGGTGATTGTCGGGCAGGACGAGGTGATCGAACAGCTCCTTGTCGGGATTTTTGCCAGGGGCCATTGCCTGCTTGAAGGGGTGCCGGGTCTGGCGAAGACCCTGCTGATCTCCTCGCTGGCGCAGGCGCTGCAACTCAAGTTCAAACGTATTCAGTTTACCCCCGACCTCATGCCGTCGGATATCACCGGTACGGATGTCATCCAGGATGATCCTGAGACCGGCAAGCGTCAGTTCAAGTTCCTCGCCGGGCCCATTTTTGCCAACGTGATTCTGGCGGATGAAATCAATCGTACGCCGCCGAAAACGCAGGCGGCCCTGCTGGAGGCCATGCAGGAGCATCAGGTCTCCATTGGCGGGAGCATTCACAAGCTTGATAGTCCGTTTTTTGTGCTGGCCACACAGAACCCGCTGGAGCAGGAAGGGACCTATCCGCTGCCCGAGGCCCAGCAGGACCGCTTCCTGTTCAAGATTTTCGTGGACTATCCCTCGGATGCCGAGGAGGGGTTGATCATGAAGTCGGTGACCGCCATGAAGCCGGAGCCTATCAACGCGATCCTCGGGGCGGCGGACATCCTGGCCCATCAGGCGGTGGTGCGGCGCGTGCCGGTGGCCGATCATGTCTTTAACTATGCCAGACGCATTGTCAGGGCCTCACGACCGGGACGGTCGGAGGCGCTGCCGCTTGCCAACGAATGGATCGCCTGGGGTGCCGGGCCCCGCGCCTCGATCAACCTGATCGTGGCGGCACGGGTCCGCGCCGTCCTGGCGGGCCGGGTGCATGTGTCGTGTGCGGATGTTGCCTCGGTAGCAAAACCGGTTCTGCGGCACCGCATTGCGCCAAACTTCGCCGCCCAGGCCGAGGGCTACACCGCCGACCGGCTGGTGGAAATGATGCTGAAGGAAATCCCCACGGATAAGGCGTGAAGAGCGAAGAGTGAAACGTGAAACGTGAGACGTGAGACGTGAAGCGTGCCTGCCCTCCGAAGCTTTAGCGAAGAGGGAAGCGTGAGACTATTAATGTGACAAACGCGACGACAAAAAAGAGTGCGTTGGGGCGATACCTTGATCCGAGGGTATTGGCCCGCCTGATGCATGCCCGCCTCAAGCCGCGGGGGCGTGTGATCGGTGACCTTGTTGGCGATCATAAGTCGCCGTTTGCAGGGTTTGCCGTGGAGTTTGCCGGGCATCGTGAGTATACGCCGGGCGACGACACGCGGCACATCGATTGGCGTGTCTACTACAAGTACAACCGGTACTACATCAAGCAATACGAGGCGGAAACCAATCTCATCGCCAATATTCTCGTGGATGCGTCCGAATCCATGCTGTACGGGGAGGGCGCCCAGCAGAAATGGAACTATGCGGCCTCGCTGGCGGTAACCCTCTCGTATCTCATCGTCCGCAAACGGGACAAGGCCGGCTTCGGGATGTTTGACGACAAGATCCTGCTGCATATCCCGGCGACCCAGTCCATGCTCCATCCCCTCCGGATGGATGAGGTTATGCAAAAACATACCCCGGCGCGCAAGACGGACATGGGGAAAGTACTTGCCGAGTTTGCGCCGCGATTCGGACGGCGGGGGGTCGTGATGATCATCTCGGACTGCTTTGATGATGAGGAGCGGATCCTGAAGAGCCTCCGGCGTTTTCAGTACGACCAGCACGATGTGATCCTGTTCCATATCCTCCACCGTGATGAATTATCGTTTCCCTTTGACGGCAACGTCCGTTTCGAGGGGTTGGAGGATATCCCGGATATCAAGACGGATGCCCAGCAGGTGCGTACCCGATACCAGGAGGTCGTCTCCGGGTTTCTCGACCGCCTCAACCGTGGCTGTGAACGCAGTTCGGTGGAGTATGTCCTCATGGATACCTCCATTCCTCTTGAAGTGACGTTGGCAAGACATCTGGCGGGGAGGGCATAAAATGAGGAGTCAGGGTTCAGGGTTCAGGGTTCAGGTGTCAGGATTCGGCGCTGCCGCGATGTCCTGCCTGAACGGTGTCGTCAAAGGATGCTCCTGTTCCTGGCGGAATCCCCGGACTGCCTGTCTGCTTCCCTGGTTCCCGAACCCTGAACCCCGAACCCTGAACCCCGAACCCTGAACCCCTATCCCATGCCCTTTCTCTTTCCATCTTTACTTGCCCTGAGCGCCATCGCGTTGGTGCCCATTTTGATCCACCTGCTCAACCGACGGCGGTACAAGCGGGTGGCGTGGGCAGCCATGCACTTCCTGCGCTCGGCGATGCGCGAGGAGGCCCGCCGCATCCAATACAAGGATTTCATCCTGATGGCGCTGAGGGCGCTGGCCTGCATTCTCCTGGCGCTGGCCATTGCACGTCCCGTCACCCGTCTGCTGGCCGACACGGCGGTCGGCAACCGGGGTGTTGTCTTCATCATGGATTCATCCGCCAGCATGCATCTCTCGACGGGGGTGAACAGCCTGATGGACACGGCGAAGCGGGAAGCCATCTCCATCCTTCGTGAAATGCCGCCCGACACGCTCATTTCCCTCGTGGACGCCGCGCGTCCGGCCACGGTCATTATCCCGCGCACCCGGGATCTGCGGGAGGTGGAGAAGGCCATTGAGGAGATGACGGCGTCGGATGCCGGCACGGATGTGGCCGGCGCTGTCCGGCTTGCCTCGGATTGTTTCCGCGAGATGGGGAAAACCACGAGCCGCGACCTCTTTTTTGTCACGGACATGCAATCCTCCGCCTGGCGCGCCGATGCCGGCGCCGTGCGCAAGGCAACGGCGGAGTTCGGGCCGGGGGTCAGGAGTTATGTCGTGCCGGTCACCGCGCAGGAAACCCGGAATCTGGCTGTGACAGGCTTGCGGCTTGATCCCCCCGTGGTGGCGGCGCGTCAGCCGTTTGCGGCGGAGGTTGAAATCCTGAACGGGGGTCCCGTCGACGAGGAGAATATTGTCGTGGAACTGCGTCAGGACGGCAAGAGGTCGGCCTCGGCGTCGTTGCGCAGTCTGGCGCCCGGCGCCACGGCCAGACTCCGCATCCTGGCCGAGGCCCTGGAACCCGGGAACCGGGTGGTCGAGGCCGTCGTCAGCCAGGGGCGGGAGCGGTTCAGCACGGACGACAGCCGCCGCGCGGTGCTGCCTGTGGTGCAGGGACTGCAGGTGCTTCTGGTGGATGGCGAGCCGGGTGAGCGGTTCGGGCAGGGCGAAGCCGATTATCTCGATGCGGTCCTCGCTCCGGTCATGGAGGGTGACATTCCGCCCCCGTTCGCTGTCTCCAAGGTTTCCGGCGCGAGTTTGGGACCGAAGGATCTGGTCGGAAAGGATGTGGTCATCCTCTGCAATCTCGCCTGGATCAAGCCGGAGTTGGCGCTGCCGTTGAGAACGCTGGTTGAGCGCGGGGGTGGCCTGATGCTGTTTCTCGGGGGGAACGTGCAGCCGGGAGCCTACGCGGCCTGTGTCGCCAAGGGGCCGGCCGGGGAGGAGCCGCTGCTGCCGGCCGCGGTGGGTAAGCCTTTCCCGGTGGACAAGACGTCTGCAACCGACAAGCCGGACCCCGTGTATCTTTCCGCCGAGCGGCTTGAACACGAATGGATGTCGTTCTTCCGGATCAAGGAGAACCGGCCCCTGCTGCGCGTGCCGGTGCAACGGGCGCTGGGCCTGTCCATGCCCACGGGGTCTGTGTCCACCGTGGTGGCCTGGTACGAGAATGGTGAACCGGCCATTGTGGAGAAGCGGCTCGGGCTTGGCCGTGTGGTGATGGTTGGCACGACGGCGGACCCGGCGTGGAATTCGTTTTTTGTCGAGCCGCTGGGCGCGGTGCTGGCCAGTCGCATCGTCTCTGCCATCCTCCCGGCGAGCGACACGGTCCGGACGGCGCGCACGGGCGAGCGGGTGCAGTTGCCGCTGCCGCCCGAGGAGCGCAAGATGGCAATCCAGTTGACGACACCGGACAACAAGGTGTATTCGGCGCGCCCGGATATGATTGGCGAGCGCCCGTTCCTGGTGTACGAGGGGCGGGGGAAGGTGGGTGCCTATCGGTACCGGATCGAGTCGTTACCGCCCCGCGAGGAGGTGTTCGTGCTCAACTTGCCGGCGGACGAGTCCGATATCCGCCCGCTGGCGGCCGCCGCGCTCCATGACCTTTTCCCGTCAGGTGAATTCAGGTCGGTGCGCGACCGCGACGAGGGGTCTGCCGGGCGGGCGCTCCGTAGCGCGAGGCTGGGGCGTGAACTCTGGTGGCCTGTTATGCTGGCGGCGTTCCTGCTGCTGGTTGTCGAGATCACGTATGCGCGTCTCATCACCACCGAGGCGCCGTCAGCTGACGATCTGCCCGCGCAGGCGCGGACCGCGGGGCACCGCATGTCGGCTGGCGCCGCCGCAGCGCGCGGAAAGGGGGAGGCATGAAGTCGTTTCTGGCATGGCTCCTGGGCATGAAGACCTTCCCCGATGGGGCGGTGGAGAAGTTCCGTTTCAGTCTTCTGCACGTTCCCGAGGGGCTTGAAGCGGTGGTGACCTTTTTGTTTGCGGCCTGTGTCCTGGGGTTTGCCTGGTGGATATACCTCAAGCGCCGGCAGGTGTTGGGCCGGCGACGCTGGGTGCTGATGGCCCTGCGGATGGCCGCGCTGTCGCTGGTGTTCTTCCTGCTGTTGGGGCCCTATGTGGAAATCGTCTGCCAGGATACGACCAAGAGCACGGTGGCCGTCCTGATCGACAATTCCATGAGCATGACCATTGCGGACAAGCGACCCACCCCGGAATCCATGAAACATACCGCGCAGGCGCTCGGACTCGATCCGGCGGGGCCGCCAGAGGTGCAGAAGCGCATCCGCGAGGCGACCCGCATGGAGATCATGAAGGCCGCCCTCGGCAACCAGGAGAAGGGGCTGATCCGTGAACTCGAAGGCCGGTTCGCCCTCAAGCTCTACAGCTTCGGCCGTGAGGTGCTGCCGGGGCCGGCGAAGGCCGACAGCCTGCCGGCCTGGCTGGACAACCACAAGGGCACCGAGACTGAAACACGCCTGGGTTTTGCCGCCGAGACGGCACTGGATGAACTCAGGGGTCAGTCGTTCGCCGGCATGGTGGTCCTTTCCGACGGATCCTCCAACGGCGGCACCGATCCGGGCGATGCCTTCGCCAAGGCGGGTAAACGCGATGTGCCGGTCTATTTCGTCGGCCTGGGGGAACCGGATGCGAAGGACGTGCAGATTTCCTTTGTCGCCATGCGCGATGTCATGTTCCGGGATGACCCGGCGCCGGTGAATGTGAAAATCCGCCATTGGGGCTGTGCGGGGCGGCGTGTGCATCTGACCGTCAATGACGGCGAGGGCGAAGTGGCCGCCGCCGATGTGGAACTGGCCGGTTCGGGCGAGATGACCGAGACCCTGACAATCAAGCCGCAGCGCAAGGGCCGGTTCACCTACACGGTGAAGGCCGAGCCGCTCGACGGCGAGCTCATCCTGGAAAACAACCAGAAGAGCAAGGATGTGCGGGTGGTGGACGAGAAGATCAAGGTGCTCTGGGTGGAAACCATTCCCCGGTGGGAATACCGTTACGCCAAGAACCTGATCAAGCGCGACAAGATGCGCTTTGATCCCAAAATCGTCCTCTTCGAGGCCGACCCGCGGATCCGCGAAACGGACGGCGTGTTTACCGACCGGTTCCCGGAGAAGGAGTCGGAACTTTTCGGGTATCATCTGGTGGTGATCGGGGATGTTGAGAAGTCCCGTTTATCTACTGTGGACATGCAGCGTCTCCGCCAGTATGTCTCCCGCGAGGGCGGGGCGGTGGTCTTCCTGGCGGGTCCGCAGTTCGGACCGTCTGTATGGAACGGCACACCCCTGCAGGATCTGCTTCCGGTGGTGGTGTCGCCTCCCGTGGCGAAGAACGAAAGGGACGAGATTGTGTCCTCCGTCACGCAGCCCCTGCGTGCGAAACGGACGACCATGGGCGAACGCCATCCGCTGCTGTTCCTCAATGACGACCGTGCGGCCACCCGCGATGCCTGGGAAAAGTACCTGCTGATCTACAACCGGATTCCCGTCGAGCGCGCGAAGCCGGGGGCTCAGGTGTTGCTGGAGACTGCGGAGGACGTTCCGAAGCCGCTGGTGGTCTATTCGCGGTTCGGATCGGGCACCGTTTTGTACCTCGGCACCGACGAACTCTGGCGTTGGCGCTACCGGCCGGGGCCGTTGACGCATGACCGCTTCTGGGGCAGCATTCTCCAGCAGATTGCGCTCGCCCGCCTGCTCGGTGAGAGCCGGAGGGTGACCCTGCAGGTCAGCCGCGAGGAACTGGGCGTGGGCGAGGAACAGGTTCTCACGGCGCGCCTGGTGACCGAAGGGTTCCAGCCGGCGGTGGATGAGTCGGTTGACGTACGGGTGGAACTGGAGGAGGGGGGCCGGATTTCCCAGCGCTACAAGGTTTCACTCAACTCCATAGGCCCGGGGACCGGGCTTTACGAGGGCCGTTTTGTGCCGGGGCTGCCCGGACGCTTTACCGCCAACCTGGAGTATGGCACGGAAAAGGCCACGGTAGGTTTCCGCGCCGCCGTACCGCAGATCGAATTCGAGAATCCGGCCCTGGATCGGGAGAAATTGACCGGCTGGGCCAAACTGGCTGGCGGCAATGTTTATGACCCCTGGAATCTGAAGGAACTGCCGGGTGAAATCGCCGCCAAGGCCCGGGCCGCCGTGGTCCGTTTCGAGGATGAGCTCTGGGACGCGCCGCTCTGGGCTTTCCTGTTCATCTTGTTTGCCGGCGCGGAATGGTTCCTGAGAAAACGGGAGAATCTGCCGTGAGACGTGAAGACGTGAAACGTGA
>JBIKMI010000379.1:0-7413 GCA_044359285.1 Kiritimatiellia bacterium | reverse complement strand
CGCTGGGCACGGGACCGGTTATGCTCCGGCCGGCGGACAGCGACGGGAAACTGTGTCTGGACGCGACGCCGAATGCGGACTGGGCGCTGTCGAACACCCTCGCCGGAACCGGCTCGATTGTTGTCGAGGACGGAACCAACTATACGCTGACCAGCGCCGGCGGAACGATCTCCCCCGGAACGAACACCGCCGCGGTGGCCGTCCTGACCGTCAACGGCAAGTTCGCGTTCGCGAAGAGCGACGGCGGTACGCCGGCGACGTTGGCGATCGACGTGGCCAGCGCCGGCACGACGCCGGGCGTGAACCACGACCAGTTACTGGTAACGACGGGTGACGTGGCGCTGGCCTCCAGCATCACCAACTGCGCGCTGGTGGTCACCCTGGCGCCGAGCCCGGTCGCCTTGAACGGCATGACGCTGACGATCCTGGCCGCTACGAACGCGAATTTTGCCGCGTATCAGTTCGCGTCGGTGACGGCGCTGGGCTCCGGCGGGTCGGTGGTGTACAGCAACGGATATGTGGCCCTGACCTGGGTGGCGCAGACGCCGATCATCAACAACGGGGCCTACAGCAATCTGGCGGCCACCTCGTGTGATGTGTCGGGCTACTTGAGTTCCACCGGCGACACGCCGACGGAGGTGCGCTGCTACTGGGGGACCAACTCGATGGGCACGAACGGATGGGGTTACACGAACTTCCTGGGCACCCAGAGCGTGGGCACGGTGACGACCTCGCTGACCAACCTAACCGGCGGCGTCACCTACTACTACCGGTTCTACGCCACGAATGGGGTGGGAGAATACTGGTCCCTGGCGACCAGCAACTTCACCACCCTGGCGGACGTGACCTGGAACGATGCGACCAATGGCAACTGGGCGGCCGACAACGCGAATACTTGGAACGCCGGTTCGAACGTGTACCCGCAGTTTCCGCTCAACGACACGGTGATCGTGGACTCGCACACCGTCACCGTCACCGGCGCGCAACCGGCGGTGAAGGCGACGTGGGTCACGCGCACGGCGGCAACGACGGGAACGCTGTACTACTCCGACGGGAGCGTGCAGACGCGCAACCTCGACCTGGCGGGGGGTGTGTTGATGCAGTCGGGGTACCCTGCTGCCAGCGTTCTCTCCAACGGCGTGGTGACGGTCAGGTCGAATTCCCAATGGTACGTGGTCGGCCATGGCAACCACCTTGCAGGGCAAACGGCCGTCAACTATGACGAGATCCGCGACTGGGCGCAGGGTGGCGTGACCAATACGGGACTGCTCACGCTCGACGGCAGCGAGGTCGCGCGCCTGTCACACTATGGCGCGGGGACGAACTTCACGGGCGGGTGGCTCATCAAGACCGGGCCCGGTGCAGCAACCGTGCCCAACGGGCGTGGCGCGCTCAACCTGTATACCGACGGCGGGTTGGGTTCGGGCACCTGCACCGTGCAGACCGTGCTCAACGTGTATGCCGGCCAGTCGGCCTCGCCTGGGCGCCCGAAGCCGGCGCGAGTCATTGTGCAGCCCACCTGGCCGGACTGCGGCGTTTACCTGGGTGACAACCTGACGATCACGAACTGGGATTTCGATCTGTACGGCGGGCAACTTTCCTTCAGTAGTACATACGCCAGCACCTATGCCGGTGGAACGGTGACGCTCTACTCCAACGCCGTTTTCTACGGCAACCGCGACTACCGGTGGGCGGCGACCAGTACCTACAACGGGGAAATCCGGGGGAGCAACACGCTCTCTTTCAACGCCACGGCAGGGGAGGACTGCACCGGCCATGCCTTCTACCTGGGCGGGAACAACACGAACTTCAGCGGCGGCGTGATCCTGCTGCGCAACCGGCTGTATGTGACCCACCCGAATGCGCTGGGCACGGGACCCGTGATGCTCCGGCCGGCGGACGCCGACGGGAAACTGTGTCTGGACGCGACGCCGAACGCGGACTGGGCACTGTCGAACACCCTCGCCGGAACCAGTTCGATTGTGGTGGAGGACGGCGCGGGCACGAACACGCTGACCGTGCTGGGGACGGTGGCGCCTGGAACGAATAGCGTGTCGGGTGTCGTGAACGGGGCCGGCATGTTGCGTGTGGACGGCGATATGGCGTTCGGCGCGGGCAGCCGGCTGCGGATTCACATTGCCGATACCAACGGCGTGGCGGGCGTGGACTTCGACCGGTTGCTGGTGGATCACGATTTGACGGGGCTGGGGAATGCGGTGCTGGAGGTGAATGTAAATACGAATCTGGCTCAGACATCGTTGCAGGGCCAGGAACTGGTGGTGGTGAGCAACGCCACAGCCCTGGTCGGGACGTTCGGTTCGGTACAATGGAATGCGCCCTGGATTGGGACCGTTCTCTATAATGAGCCAACGGGAACCGTGAAACTGATCAATATCTGCGTGGAGCAGGGCTCGGTGTTCCGGTTCAGGTAGGAACGTGAGGCGTGAAGACGTGCCTGCCCTCCGAAGCTTTAGCGAAGGAGGGAGGCGTGAGGCCGGGGTTCGACAAGGAGAAAGCATGCAGTTGCAGAATTATGAAAGAGAGCGAGAAGACTTGGTTTCCGCTTTCAAGCGAAAGCTGGCGGGTATGCCGGAACTTAAGAAGCAGGAAATCCGTCTGTCGTGGAGTAACTGGGGATTCGGGCGTGAGACACTGGAGGACACGGCTCGACGACTTGACAAGTACGGCGTCAGGTGGATCGAATTGCACGGCAACCGCTACGGCGACGATCTTGGTTATCAGGCGCAGGATGTTCTGGAGATTCTCGATCGATACAACATCAAAGTTGCCGGTGTATGCGGGA
The DNA here is from genome assembly GCA_044359285.1 of Kiritimatiellia bacterium. Lineage (GTDB taxonomy): Bacteria > Verrucomicrobiota > Kiritimatiellia > CAIKKV01 > CAITUY01 > JAABPW01. The sequence goes on along the minus strand of JBIKMI010000379.1, from coordinate 4,610 downwards.
TGTTTGGACCGGAGAACGATCTGTCGAGCAATTCCGGCATCGCCAGGCAAAATGCAATCGACTACATCCGTCGGCAACTGGATCTGAGCCACAAGGTTGGGGCATCGTACATGTTGGTGGTTCCTGGCGCCGTAGGACGGAGTCAGGCTTATGACGATGGCGAATTTGAACGTTCCGTCGAGACGCTCCGCATCGTTGCCGATGCCTTCCTGCAGGCCAATGTCCGCGCAGCCATAGAACCAATACGTTCAGCCGAAGTGTCTCTCATTCATACAATATCCGATGCCAAACGGTATGTGGCCGCCGTGGATCATCCAGGTGTCACACATATCAACGGTGACGTCTACCACATGCAATCGGAGGAGTCCAACATAGCACAGGCGCTTCTGGAAGCCGGTGATATGTTGACTAATCTTCATCTGGCAGACTCAAACCGCTGCGCATTGGGTAGAGGCTCCCTCGACTTGGATGCTGTCCTAATGGCTCTCTACATTCTTGAATACACTGATGGGCCGCGCTTCGCGACCCCCGAGCCTCTTGGGCCGGGCGGAGATCCCTATCCCGCCATGTACGGCAGGCCGGATGCAGAACTCATGGATAAGCTCGTTTCTGATACGGTAAGCTACTGGCATGAACGTGAGCAACAGATTAAATCTCTGATTTAAATGAGAGAAGATACAGAAAGTCGAACAAGCCGTGAATGCGGGGGGAGGCGTGGCGGACTTCGTGGGCAAGGGGCTGAACATCGACGAGTTCGGCGCCAACTAGGTGTTGATGGCCACGGCGACGCTGACGGGGCCGGTGGTGCACGGGGCGACCAGCCAGCCGGTGCAAACGGTAATCGAGTTCAAGTAGACTGGACCCCTGCCGAGACAGGGAATGGGTTGCGGTTGGGAGTAAGATGACGAGAGGAGTACGCATGCGATCGATTCTTGTGGCACTGGCGGCACTGGCCGGCATTTCGATTTCCACGGTGAACGCCCACGCCGCCCCGGCGAATGCGATCGCCTTCTTCCGCGAGGGGCAGACCTTCCTCACCTGGCAGGAGGATGCCGCCGTCACGGGGGAGTGGTACCGCGTCTACGCCTCGGCGCAGCCGATCACCGCGCAGAACCTGGCTCAGGCGACGCGCGTGGCGAAGATTCCGGAAGGATCGCGCCGCTTCCAGTTCCTGCGAAATATCGACACGAACAGCAACGGCTTCTTCACCAGCCTGGTGCAGGAGCCGTGGTACGAGGCCATCCAGATCGAGGATGACGCGAACGGCGCCAAGCGGTTGCCCGCGGGCACGGGGCTGTTCGTGCGCACCATCCACGCCCCGGCCGCGAACTACTACGCCGTGACCATTGAGGCCCACGGCGTTGAAGACCGCGCCGCGCCGGCGGCGACGGCGGCGGCGGTCGCGGAGTCGGTGCAGACGCCCGGCGCCGTGATGCAGTTGAAACTCCGGGACCGCTACTACTTGTACGCGTTCTTCTGCGACTACGACGTCTGGAACCCCGACGGCATCGAGGACAACTGGGAAGGCTACGTGCACGTCTTCCACATCGCCGCGCCCAACGCCGGCACCCCGAACACCCGCGAGCCCTATCCCGTCGCCTTCAGACTCCACGCCTACGGGGCCTGGAGCGGGTGGAACATCGGCGCCAACACGTGGCCGGAGACGCACGTCGAAGTCGAACTGATCGACTATCACCTGACCTGGTGGTACGGGTACAGCGACAACCTGCCGGGCACCGCGCCGGGCCCGGTCGTCAATTTCACCGAGCGCCGCATCGTGCAGGTGGCGCGCTGGCTCGCCGCCGGGCCGACGAATTTCCCGTTCACGGTGGACCCGGCGCGGTTTACCGTCTTCGGCGGCTCGATGGGCGGGACCGGTGCGCACACCATCGGGGCGCGCAACGGCGATGTGTTCGCCTCGGCCTTCGCCGACGAGGGGATTCAGAACTGGGCGCTGGATGCGCGCTGGAATCGATTTGTCGGGGACGTCGTCGGCAAGTGGGGGCCGCGCGACGCGCCCTATCCCACGTGGGACGGTGTGCCGGTGTACGACGCGCTCAACCAGACCAAACAGGCGGTCGAGCACCCGGAGCGCGAAACGCCATTCCTCGATATCGGCCAGGGAATCACCGATTACGTGATTCCCTTCCACGACGTGGACAAGCATTGGAAGGCGCTCGAGGCCGGCAAGCACCCCTACGCCGCCACCTGGCTCATGCACGGACACACGCCGTGGGCCGGGCCAGCCAGCTTGATGGACTACCTGAAGATCCGCCTCGACGAGGTGATACCGGCCTTTGCGAACGCTTCCTGCAATACGCGCCTCCACAGCGGCTTCCGCAATATGGCGTACAGCAGCAACATGACCGCCACGACCCTGAGTATCGCGCCTGGCGCGCTCCGGCTCGCAGACTCGGTGGGGCAGAACGACGACGACGGCAACGGCAACTTCACCAACATCGTCGGCATGACCCTGGTGCTGGGCCCGGGAACCTTGGGCAATACCACCTACTTCCGCATCGCGAGCAACACCGCGACGGAGTTGACGATCGAGTCGGGCGACCTGGTGGCCTACCAACCGGGACTCAACTCCTGGCAGCTCTACGTGCTCAAATCCCAACTCGGGCATGATCCAACCCCGGAAGAGATCGCCGCCCGCGTGGACGTGCTGAAGAAGGAATTCCTGGTCTGCGACGGCGAGCCGTTCGGCGTCTGGAACGCCCATTTCCAGTGGTCCACCCGCAACCAGAATTTCGACACGAACAGCACGGCCGACGACATCGTCGACGCGAGCACGAATCTGGCCATCTGCCTGCGCGTCACAACCCATTCGCGCAGCGCCTGGAACGAGGCCAGCGCCACGGCGGACGTGACGCCGCGGCGGTGCCGGAACTTCCAGCCGCTGCCGGGCGAACCCGTGCGCTGGCAGAACTGGGATCTGAGCGTGCCGGCCAGCCCGGTCCTGCGCGCGCAGGGCCAGGTGGCCGCGGACGCCCACGGGCTGGTGACCGTGCCGGGGTTCGTGGTCGGCCGCAGCGGCTGGGGCAGCAAGCTGACGATGAGCCGATCCGGCACCTACACCGTGCCGGTGGTGACGATTGCGACCAATGACCCGACGGCGACGGAAGTGGGTCCGACCACCGGCCAGTTCACGGTCAGCCGCGGCGCCCGCACGGACGGCGACCTGGCCGTGAATCTCACGCTCGGCGGCACGGCCACGCCGGGGGGTGGCCCGAACGACTACACGCTCAGCTTTTCCGGGGCCGGAACGGTGGATTATGCGGCGAAGACCGGCACGGTGACGATCGCCGACGGCTCGACCGACGCCACGATCACGTTGACGCCCGTGGACGACCTGAACGTCGAGCCACCCGAGACGGTCATCCTGACGCTGGCCGGCGGCGCGTATTTCTACAACGTGGGCGTTCCGTCCAACGCCACCGGGGTCATCGTCCGCGACTTCTCCGGCAACATTGCGCCGCTGGTCGAGGCCGGCACCGACCAGAGCCTCACGGTGAACACGCTGCCGACGGGAAACGTGACGCTGGATGGCGCACTCCTCTACGACGACGGCGTGCCGGCCGCACCGACGTACACCTGGACGAAGGACAGCGGTCCCGGCACGGTGACCTTCGGCAACACCAACACCCTCTCCACGACCGCCACGTTCAGCCTGGCCGGCACGTATGGGTTGCGCCTCACGGCCGATGACGGCGAGTTGCAGGGCTCGGACACGGTGACGATCACGGTCTTGCAGAACGCCGCCCCGGTGGTGGATGCGGGCGCGGACCAGTCCGTTTCGCTGGCCGCCGGGGCGGTCAACCTGGACGGCACGCTCACCACCGACGACGGCCTGCCCGCCGCGCCGGCGATCGCGTACGCGTGGACGGTGGACAGCGGCCCCGGCACGGTGACCTTCGGCAACGCCGCGCTCATCGACACGACGGTAATTTTCGGCCAGGGTGGCGTGTATGTGCTGCGGCTCACGGCCACCGACGGCCTCGGGCTGACGGGTTCCGACACGGTGACGATCACCGTGCGCGCCCCCGTGCTCTTCACGGCCAAGGCCTCCGGCCGGTTCAACGCGGCGGGCACGTGGACGCCTGCCGGCGGGCCGCCGATCTTCGGCGACACCGCGAACATCGGCGGCGGTTTCACCGTCAACACCCTGAGCGCCAACGAAATTGCCGACGGGGTGACGGTGAACATCCAGAACACCGGCACGCTGCAACTGACCGATCCCGGAACGAATGCGATTTCCTCGATCCACGCCGGCGCGACGGTGAACGCGGTCGCGGGCGGGACGCTGGAGATCCAGTCCGAGAACAACGTCCTCGGCACGATCAACCTCAACGGCGGCAGGCTCGCGCATAACATCGCGACCGGCGGCACCGGGAACATTGCCGCGGGCGCCACGCTCAACATCAACAGCGACTCGTTCCTGTCGCCGATGGGCGCGGTGACCCGGATCAACTGCCCCGCGCACGGCGCGGGCAGGTTGACGCTCACGGCGGATGCCGGCTGGGATGGCATCCAGTTCGCCGCCGGCAGCACCTGGAGCGGGGGGTGGGATTTTCAGGGGAGCATGCGGTTCTATAACACCACACAAG
>JBIKMI010000393.1:0-6428 GCA_044359285.1 Kiritimatiellia bacterium | reverse complement strand
ATCCAACTAAACTTGATCCGCCCCGCCTTCTCTTTCCACATGCCTTGGAGATCAATGAACGATGGGTTATCAAGATTCAAGTGCCTGCCAGTTCCAATGTTCACCAGACTGCAGGGCATGTTTATCTCCGAAGCCAGGACGGGGATTACAGGATTTCCGGCCTGAACCGTATTGCCGCCTTGGTTAACCGTAAGACGGGGACGTATACCGAGCAGCGGGTTCTCCCGTATTTGGAAATGTCTGATTTGCGGCCTGATCTTTTTGAAAAGGCCAAGGTCTTGATGGAGGCTCGTAAGCCAAAACATCCATGGGCAAGATTGTCCCCGGAGGCCCTATTGAACATTGCAGGATTTGTCCGGCGTGATGTCTTCACGGGGAAGGTCGGGTATACGTTGGCGGCGGCCCTCATGTTCGGGACAGATTCGATCATCCAGAGCGTTGCGCCTGGCTACAAGTTCGACGCCTTACTGAGGCGGCGCGACACCGAGCGATACGATGACCGTGAACTTGTGTGCACTAACCTGATTGATTCCTTCGATATTCTTATGGGGTTCATTGACAAGCATCTCAATGATCCATTTTATCTTGAGGGCGTGATACGGGTCAGTCTCCGTTCCTTAATCTTCCGTGAGTTGGTGGCGAATGTCATTGCTCACCGCGAATATGTTAGTCCGGCGGCCGCCACCATTAAGATTTACCAGGACCGGGTTGAATTCAAGAATCCGAACATCCCGCACGGGCATGGCCCCATTGATCCCCTTAATTTTACCCCTTACCCGAAGAACCCAACCATCTGCCAGTTTATGATTCAGATCACTAGCATCCCATAGTGGCTAAACGCGGGCAGAATTCCCCCTTACCCCCATTGATTCATTGGGGTTTTCGTGATTTCAAAAGCGGTTCCAGAAATGCGTTTGCTTATGGCTGAAGTAGGAAAGCCTGAAAACAAAGGATTTTAGAGGGGTGCTATCCCATAGGTGTATTGGAAAACCGCGTAAATCCCTTGAAATACATCTGATTCCCGGTACATACAGGACGACTTGGGCCACCTGCTGTCCCATAGAGGATGAGTGTTTTGATGAGGTCGAGCTTCATCCAGAGTGCCGCTTTGACGGTTCCCGCAAGACGGGAAAAACTGAAATTCCATTTTGAAGCATGCTTGAGGAATCGCAATAACAGATGCGCAAGCAACCCCGTCCAGACCTGCCACTTGACGGCTTTTTCATTGTAGCCAACGAAATCCCCGAGCTGGAGCGTCTGCTTAAGTTCCTTGAAAAAACTCTCGATAGCCCAGCGGGCTCGGTAGAGTTCAGCGATGGTGCGTGGACTCCAGTTGAAATTGTTGGTGATGAAGGTCATCACCATGTCTCGGCCATCTACCTCGACGATAGCGATAACACGGCGGAGCGTGCCGGGGTACTTTTCGGCTGAGTCTTTGCGAGACATGCGTACAGTTTGATCAGCGATGATGCGGGGATCTTTGTGTTTCCGCTCATCGACAACCTCGAAAACCATATTGTCTTTTGCACGTAGGACAAAGAAAACGCCGCGTTCCTCAAGGTTGTAGAGAAAGGCCAGCTCGACATATGCCTTATCTGCCAGTAACACATCGCCATCTTTCAGTGCTGCGCACATGGCGTCGGCGTACTTCGAATCGTGGTGCGCTGCATCGTCTACCAGGGCAAAGGTCGGCAACATGTTTCCAACATTGATGGTCATGTGCGTCTTGGCTGCGGCCTTCTTTCGACGATGCTTCGCCCAGTCGATACTATTGAGCGTGAGTTTGAGTGTGGTGGAATCAATCGCGAAAATGTCGCGTTTAATGCGGAAGATGAAACCCTTATGCTTCTTGTCCTGAGTGAATGTCGGACTCAGTCCTTTGAGATGTTCGAACACATCCCAATAGAGACGTTCAGCCACGGCGGGATCACGCGTACGGTTTGCATTGGAGAAGGTGTTGCGTTTCGGTGCTTGGGAACCACGAATACGCGCCACATCAGGTTCGTGAAGGCGGAGTGCATCGCAAATTTCGTTCAGGCTGGATGCGCCGGCTACATGCCCATACAACAGGGCGACAACATGACTGGATTCACGAAACGAACGGATGTCAGTGTCCGCCTCCTCTGCGAGACGATCAATAAGCCCCGCCGGAATCAACCCGACGATTTGACTCAGAATAGAGAGCGTCTTTTTCTTTGGCCGTGGAGCCGGTCTCAGTGGCGCATTGCGTAGCGCGTTCAATTGTTTCTTGTCTTGCTTTGTTTTTTTCATGCGCCCACGTTACAGGCAAAACAAAGCCCAGTAGCAATATTCCTTAGGCCTAAAAATTAACTTTGACTGTGTCGCATACGGGGGGTATTATCACAACCAGCCATGGATTCTGCAGCGTTACGTTGTTTCGCCGGATTGGCGTGCGTGCGTTTCAACTATGGCTATGGGATGCTAGTGAATCAATATCACAAAACCGAGATGAATCCGATCGAAGACTCACCGCGAGTTGAGCCACAATCGACAAGTGCAATGCGACCTGAATGGCTAGCCACCTTACAGAAGATCCCTGGCGCCGGATTGAAAGGTGATGGCTTCCCTCATCATGTTCTTGGGGTTCTCATGCACAGCCCTGAAACCTTAGGCCCCTTCTTGGATTACTGGGTTCACTGCAAAACGGCCATGTCGCTTTCCGTGCGTGAACAAGAGCTCGTGATCCTGCGCATGGCCTGTCTCTATAAGAGTGATTACGTTTGGAAACATCACGTGCCGGTGGGACGCGAATTCGGCATCAATGATGGTGAGTTGGCTGCCATTCGTTCTGGCCAATTTACACCAGGATTCTCTCCACGGGAAGAATCCTTGCTCACTTTGACTGACGAAATGGTTGAGCACCGAACTATAGGATCCCAAGCTTGGCAAAGCTATAGCGGAGCCCTCAGCAAAACGGAAATTGTAGATCTCATTTCCTTGGTTTCCCAGTATGTGCTATTTGCATTGATGAATAATTCTATGCAAGTACAGATCGAAGAACCGCTGCGCAACATACCTGGGATTGCTGATACATAAATAACGAAAACAAAAAATACAACCAGGAACTTACAATCACCCGCGAAGGATTCTACAGGCCACGATAATGCCTCATTGAAGGAGACAAAAATCGGGATCGTGATCAATTCGAATAAGCTCTTTATTTGTGGCCAGGACAATATCCTGGCCGAGGGCCACTTTTAAGAACTACAAACCGTTATTTTTACCCCTCCTCCCATGGATGGTTCCGGCCCGAAGGGCCTTCTTAAGGACCTTCTCCGCACAATTCTTATGTTTCACTGACTTTAGGGCGCGAGAGAACTCTCGTTAGAAAATGGCATTGACGTTAACGAAAGTGCTTTTGAAAAAGAGATGGAACTCAATCGAGCAAAATCAAAAGCATCCTGGAAGGGTAAAGCTCTAGGTGCTGATGAGCAACACCTTATTAAGTTTGCCAAAGACTATGCAGCCACAGGTAAAGATGTTCATTTTATAGGTTACAAGGACATCACGAGCTCTGGCAAGATTGCAGCCCTCTCCAATGGTCAGTCGGGAGTGACTCAGCTGGAGGCAGATGAAACAGGCGTGATCCTGTTAGATCAGACTTCCTTCTACGGTGAAAGTGGCGGCCAAGCGGGAGACACTGGTTACCTAACCTCTGGCACTGCACGAGCTAAAGTGCTCAACACCACTAAAATTGATAATATCATCTTACATCATGTCGAAGTTGAGAGCGGGATCTTTACTCTGAGCTCTGAAGTGACCACCTTCGTTGATCGAATTGAGCGTCGTAATAAGTTTCTCCACGATCCGATCATGCAGGCTTTTGGGTGCCAAAACCTTTACGTCCGGCATCCAGGACAACACCCACCGGATCAGCTCCTTACGGCCGGTGGTCTCCAGCCGCATTTCGACTCGGCCATCTGCGCGCACTCGAAACTCCTGCGTGGAATGCCACTGCCGTTCGGTGATGTAGACCACCAGTTTCGGCTCGAATAGGAGCCGGACCTTCAAGGGTTCCTCCCCACCGGTGATCCCGAAGGCCTGCCGGGCAAAGGTCTCGGGACTGAAGTCGGGGGGGCGGGTGAAAGGGGATCCGCCGGTTTCGATGCGGCGAAACCGCGAGAGGGCGAACGTTTCGACCTGGTTTTTCGCCACATTTCGCGCCAAGACATACCAGTTACCGTGATAGGCGAGCAGGTGATAGGGGTGTAATTCATATTCTGAGACACGCCCGGTGAACGTCTGGTATTCGGCTCGGACCGATTCGCGGCGCTCGATGAAGCCCGCCAATTGTGCCCAGACTTCAGGATTGATCCGCACGCGGTCCTCGGGGAGGACCCCGACGTGTTCACTGAGCCAGTTGGGCTCGATGGAGATATCACCCTCCAGCGACTCGGCGATCTTGTCCAACACCGAACGCATGTCCAGGTGTAGCGGCGTGCCTTCGTAATGGGCCAACAGTTTGCGGGCGAGGCCGAAACTGAACGCCTCCCGCCGACTGATCGTCACTGGCGGCAAGGCATAGGTTTCGTCCGTGAGGCGGAACCCGTGCTGGGCGTCGTCGTACTCCAGGGGCGCGCGTTCCTCGTCGCGCAGGAAGTCCAAATCCCGCGCCACGGTACGCCGGGAGGTACCCAACTCGGCCATGAAGTCCTTGCTATTGGGCGGGTTCCCGCCAACTGAGCCCTCTCGGACCATCTGGACCATGCGCCGGATGCGGTAATACTGGGGCCTCGATCCTGCCTTCATTTTTTTTCTCCAACTTTCTTTGGGGGTGTGCCGTTAGATGGCACACACTCTTTTCTACACTGGGCGGCATGGTGGATCAAGTCTATCGTGCCCGAAAGCCCAAGGCCTCGCCCCTTTGGCAGTGCCTGTCTCGTCATTTCGATGCCTTTCTCGTTGGCTACGAGGAGCGGTATCAGCCTCGCTACGGCTTTTTGCGCCCAATCATCCCGGAGGTGGTGAACAAGTTTCTGGGACCGAGCAGGGACAGGTTAATAGTTAGGACCGAGCAGGGACAGGTTAATAGTTAAATAATACTAGACATGTAGTTAATAGATGGCATAGTTGACGCTGGAAGCCCGGATTGGATCGGGCGGGAGGAGGTTGCTATGCGCACAGCACGGATTGTCGAGGAAGGGGCAGGGCACTACCACCTGATCTCGCGGGTGGTGGGACGTGAGTTTGTGTTCCATTCGGACGAGGAGCGGGAGCGCTTCCGGCTGACGCTGCGGGCGGTGGAAGCCTTTAGCGGGACGCAGGTGCTGACATGGGTGATCATGTCCAACCACTTCCACGTCCAGCTATATGTGCCCGAGCGCCAGGAGGTTAGCGATGGGGAACTGGCGAGGCGGATGCGGTTTCTCTACCGGGGCGGGAAGGTGGATGCGTTCATGGCGGAGTTGGAGTCGCTGAGGAGAGCAGGCCAGGAGGACACGGCGGAACGGATGAAGGCGCCGTATGTGAAGCGGATGTACTGCCTGGCGGATTTCATGAAGACGCTGAAGCAGCGGGTGAGCATCTCGTACAACCGGCGCCACGGGCGTGTGGGAACGCTGTGGGAGGAGCGGTACAAGAGCGTACTGCTGGAGGGGGAATGCGGCGCGCTCCAGGCGGTGGCGGCGTACATCGACCTGAATCCGGTGAGGGCGGGGCTGGTGAGTGATCCGAAGGATTACAGGTATAGTGGCTATGGGGAGGCCGTTGGCGGCTCGAAACTCGCCCGGGCGGGGTTGGCCCATGCGGTAAGCGGCGGCGGGGAGTGGGAGGTGGTGTCGGGGGAATATCGCCAGTTGCTGTATGTGAAGGGTGAGGCGCGCGGGATGAAGGAGGACGGGAGCGCAGTGCGACCTGGGTTCAGTGAGGAGCAGGTGGAAGCCGTGGTGGCGAAGAAGGGACGCCTGTCTTTGCCGGAGGTCCTGCGTTGCCGGGTGCGGTATTTCACGGACGGGCTGGTGCTGGGGCGCAAGGTGTATGTGGAGGAGGCATTTTGCCGGCACCGGAGCCACTTCAGCCCGGCGCGCAAGGATGGGGCACGGGACATGAAAGGGGCGCAGTGGGGCAACCTGTTTGCTGCGCGGGCGCTGAGGTTGGATGTGATCGGGAGCATGTCGGCGCCGGTCTGAGGGCGGCGGGACGGGTGAAGCGGGTGTGGTGGCAAGCTGCGGGATCGTGGCGATGCCGGGGTTTTGCCCTGGAACAGGCAGTTTGGTCTACTTGCCTCTTTGAACGATGGTTTTGAGGTGGAGTTTCCACCGTGCCGACCCCAAAATCGTGCCTTCAAGTGACATGAGTTGATTTCCAAAAGAGAAGATGATGAGCCATGTCAGGAAACCTATTCAATCTACCTGTCCCTGCTCCCCTGTTGGAAATCCCTCCGGATTGAAAGGCATTGGGGCGGGGCT
>JBIKMI010000127.1:0-7786 GCA_044359285.1 Kiritimatiellia bacterium | reverse complement strand
CAGTGCCATAATGAGCAGTCCCCAACCTGGAAGGCCGATCGGTATACGACCAAAGACGGCAAAAAAGTCGGGTTTGATGTCGAACAGGCGGCGGCAAAGATTGCACACCCCAATCCTAAAGCGCAGAAGTAAGGTTTTTGATTTCCGATTTCCGGGACGAGCAAGGGCGGATACACTATCCGCCCTTGCTTTAGGTTGACCGCGTCATTCAAAAGAGAGTATATTTATCCACTATGAGCGATCTGGCTGACAATAATGAAACGGGCGTAACCCCTGAAGTGGGAAATCCCTTCACCCGACGGTTAGGATCATTGGGTTTTGCTTTGACGGTGGTACTGTTGCTGGCGTTGGCGTGTATTGCCGGTACATTGATACCGCAGGGCGCGCAGGTGGAGTCCTATCTGGCCCGGCCGGGCGGGCATCCGGTGATCAGCGTGCTCTCCGCGCTGGGCTTGACGCGCGTGTTTCATTCCTGGTGGTTTGTGGGGCTCTTGTTTGCCTTGGCGGCGAGTCTGATGGTGTGCACAGGGCGGCGGTATCGTGCCATTAAATTTGCGACGGGGGCGGCACGACTCAGGGTTATTGGATCCTTTATCACCCATGTCAGTTTGCTCCTCATTCTGGCAGGCGGGGTGGTGCGCGTGATCTGGGGGCAGAAAGGCATGATCCAGTTTCACGAGGGGCAGGTGGCGAATGCGGCGGAGAGCGCCGATGGAAGGATGGAGTTTCCGTTCTCGATTCGCCTGACCAAATTTGAGCTGGAGTTTCATAAAACGCCTGGGGTCGCGGCGGACAAACTACGGGTGCAATGGCCGGAAAAAAATCTGGAGACCGAGTTCCCCGTCGAGCCCAATGCCGAACATGCCATCGGCAATGACCCTGTATTCAAGGTCAAGGTGCTTCGTGTGATGCCTGATTTTTACATTGATGGCGCGACGGGGGATGTGAAGTCCCGCTCTGATATCCCTAATAATCCGGCCGTTCAAATCATGGTGACAGGGAGTGGCGTCACGAACACGCAGTGGGTGTTTGCGCGGTTTCCTGATTTTGGCGGTCATGGTGGAGTCGGCGGGGCGATGCCCCTCACGTTCCTGTATCGCGTCGCACCGCCTCCCGGGATGGGAATGCGGGGTGGAGCCATCAAGGCTTTCAAAAGCACGATTGAAGTGATTGAAAACGGCGTGGTCGTGGGTACCCCGACCATCGCGGTGAACTCTCCCTTTTCGCGGGGTGGGTATTCTTTCTATCAGACCAGTTACAATCCCGATGACTTGACCTACAGTGCCTTGCAGGTGGTGCGGGATCCCGGTATTCCAATTGTGTATGCGGGGTTTGCCCTGATGATGGCAGGGCTGACGCTGGTGTTTTGTGTAGGACCCTGGCTCGGGGATCCGCGCCGGACGGCGGGAGGACTTTCATGACGACGATATTCAACATGACAACGCTTTTTAATCTGAGTCTGGCGGCCTATTTCTGCGCGATGGTGTGCGCCGTGGTCTGCCTGATGTCGCGCCGGCATCTCTTTGATCTGATCGCCAACGGGTTGATTGTGGCCGGGGTATCCATTCAGACGATCTATCTGGGAATCCGCTGGGTCGAGGCGGGTCGGGCCCCCTTCAGCAATATGTTTGAATCGCTCGTCCTCTTCGGCTGGACGGTGGCCGTGGTTTACCTTCTGCTCCGGATCCGCGCGAAACTGCCCTGGCTGGCGGCGGCAGCGGCGGCGCTTTCGGCCCTGGCTCTGGCCCATGCCAGTACCTTTGAGTCCGAAATCCGCCCGTTGATGCCGGCACTCCAGAGCAACTGGCTCTCTTTTCATGTGGTGACCTGCTTTCTGGGTTACGGGGCTTTTGCCATCTCGGCCGTGGCCGCAGTAGGGTTCCTGATTGTTGCTCGACCGGGTGGCGCGGCACAGGTGGAAACCCGGCAATCCCTTGAGGTGGTTGTGGAACAGACCATTTCCTTCGGGTTTCTGTTCCTGACCCTTGGCATTTTGACGGGGGCTGTATGGGCAAATTCGGCTTGGGGCACCTACTGGTCCTGGGACCCGAAAGAGACCTGGTCCTTGATCACCTGGTTCATCTATGCCGCTTTTTTGCATTTCAACTTCATGCGCGGCTGGCGCGGGCGCCGGGCCGCCTGGATTTCGATTGTCGGATTTGTCTCGGTTTTGTTCACCTATTATGGAGTCAACTTCCTTCTGTCGGGGTTGCACAGTTACGCGAAGTAGTGACAAATCAGCAGGGGTTAAGTTTTGGGTTGTTCAGTAATTAAAAATGAGGGGATGGGGTAATGTTTAAAAAAACAATGATTGTTGGAACGCTGGTGTTGTTGGGCCGGTTCGCCATGGGCGCGGATATGTGTGCGGCGGCAGGGAGCATGACGGGCACTGCTGAGGGCTCATTTTCAGGGGTCGTGCTGGAAACGACGAATGCCAGTCGCTATACCTATGTTCAGATTGATACGGGCAAAGGGACGATGTGGGCCGCTGGGCCGGTATTTTCGGTCAAGGTCGGCGATCGCGTGACGGTGGAAGGGGGCATGCCTGCTAAAAACTTCAAGAGCAAGGCATTGAACCGGACCTTTGAAGATCTCTGTTTGGCGGGCTCGATTACTCTGGCGGGAAGTGAAGGCCCGTCCCATGCCGGGGGGCACGGCAAAATGCCTGCAGGGCATCCCGCCATCGCGGGCACGGCTGAGGCGGGGACGCCCCCCATCATGGAACCTATCCAGAAGCCGGAGGGCGGCAAGACGGTGGCGGAAGTATGGGCTGGAAAAGCGGCGCTAGCGGATAAAACCGTGGTTGTGCGGGCTAAGGTGGTGAAGGTTTCATCAAAGATTCTCGGTAAAAATTGGTTGCACCTGCAAGATGGTACCGGCGCTACAGGTGAAAATGATCTGGTCGTCACGACCACGGCGGTGGTGAAGGTCGGTGAGGTGGTTACCGTGAGTGGAACGATTCACGTCGATAAAGATTTCGGCTCCGGCTACCGGTATGACGTCATCATGGAAGATGCGACGGTCAGTGGGAAGTAACCGTGTGAGTTGTTAAGTTGTCAGGTTGTTGAGTTGTTAAGTGAAATGCCGAAGGCTCATTTGTGCTCAACAACTTAACAACCCAGCAACTTAACAACTAAACATTTCCCCCGGGGTGCGAGCCCTTCGCCTCTTCCCCCTCTGCCGCCGCCAGGGTCTCTTTGTCCAGCGCGTGCTCCTCGTGATACAGATGTTCCGGCATGCGGCCATCCAGGCACGCGGTGTTCAGCGGATAGACATCCGGATCAAAGATCACGTGGTAGAAGTGCCAGACAATAATGGCCAGCACCGCCAGAATAGCCTCGTAGTAGTGGATGGTGATGGCGACATCGATGATCCAGCGGGGCGCCCACCCCGTGATCTGCATCTTGAACATGATGATGAAGCCGGTGAGTCCCATGATCACGGTGCCCCATACGACCGCCCAATACTCCGCCTTCTCGCCATAACTGAACCGGGCAAAGGCCGGCTTGGGCGCCCGCGGGAAGATCAGGTAACGCAGATTGCCGATCACATCCAGGACGTCCTGCGGGCAGGGGAAGATATCCTTCACCAGCTTGCGGCCTTCCTTGGCCCGGATGATATAGATCGTGTGGTACACGGCTAAGGCCATCATGACGACGGCGGCGGCCCGGTGCCCGAGGCGCCGCACCGTTTCACTGGAGCCCATCAGGTAGTGCAACCAGGAGTCAGGATAAACCAGCGCAAACCCGGTGATCGCCAGGGCGCTGAAACTGGTCAGCAAAAAGAGGTGCTGATAGCGTTGGGATGTGGTCATGCGGATGACGCTCCGCTCTTTACGTTTCCTTAGGAGCAGAAACTTACGGCGGAAAACCAGGAGGTTGTGGACGAGCATGCCACCGATCACTCCCACAATCAGCAAGATGTATATCCGCTTGATCCACCAGTTGAGGCGGTCCCCGGTACTGGAAACAGATTTTTCGTCGAGATGGATTTTACCGAATGAAAAGTTCTCATTGGCCTCCGGATGACATTTGCGGCAGGTGGTGACCATGTTGTTTGTATTGACCGACGAGAGGGGGTCCGATGAGGGCAGCACGTTATGGGCCCCGTGACAACTGACGCAGTTGGCGCTCTGGCTTGAGCCCAGCTTGGCCGACATGCCGTGATAGCTGGCGAAAAAGCTGGTGACCCGGTCGGATGACAGATTGTTACGGGCATTAAACCGCTCAGACGCATGGCAGCGGCTGCAGACATCCACGCCAATCTTGAGGGCCGACGCGGTTTTGAGGCTGCCCATCAGGTGGTCCGAGTGGCAGTCCGTACAGGTCGGGGCATCCCTGATCCCGCGGGCCAGGGCCTTGCCATGGATGCTGCCTTGAAAGACAGTCACTTCCTCGGGATGGCATTTACCGCAGGTGGTCATGACCTGGTCGTGGCTGAGCCGCGAGGCTGACATTCTGGCCGGGATAACGTCATGTTTCCCGTGGCAGTCGGCGCAGGTGGCCGCGTTCGTGTTTCCCGCCTTTTGAGCCAGCCCGTGGGGACCTGCGGTATACGACTGGACGGAGATCGAATGACACGCGGCGCAGGCAACGGGTTCGGCGGCGAATTTGTCCGGGTGCGGGACTTCCGTGATGTCGGTGTGACAGCTCGTGCAGGTATTACTGCCATGGCTTGAGGAGGCATACCTTGCCGCATCCACAAACAAATTAATCGTCTTGCCGGTGGCATCCTTTTTGGTGAGCGTTTTGTCCTCGTGGCACTCAAAACAATCGCGGTTTGGGATCGTTGTGCCCCGGGCTGCGGAAATGAGCCCGATACTGCAAAACAGGAGGAATAGTCGCGTAAGAAGGGGGGAGTGTGGCCCGCATTGGAAAACGTGCTTGCAAAGATTTCTGTTCACTTGGTACCCCTCCGGCTGCAACATTAATAAAGCCCCTGACTATAGGGCGGAGGAGCGTTATCGTAAATAGGACAAATCTACGCAAACTAGTAGATTATTTACAGCTGGCGGCCCGTGATTCATTTTGCATTAAGGAGAGGGCTTCCTTATCCTGTAACTTCACATATATGGCAAGGAGCGGGTACGTATGGATGAATGCAGGAAGCTGACGGGATTATTCCGGAATGGAATCAGTTTACTGGGGTTCCTGATGGGGGGGTGTGCCCTGCTGATAGGATTGGTCATGGTGATCATTGATGCCACCCATCACAATCTTTCCGCGTATTTCGGGCTGGTCAGCTACCTGTTGATTCCCATGTTCATCGGGGCGTGTGGCGCATTAGTGATACTGGGAATGTGGCTGACTCACCGGCGGGCGAAGCGGGAGGGATCCATTGCCCCCATGCCCATCATCAATCTGGGGGATCGGCGAACGGTGATCCGTATCGCCGTTTTTAGTTTGTGTGCGACTGTTTTTGTTGTGGGGGGCGTCGTGGTCGCCTACCAGGCGTATCATTATACGGAATCAGTAGAATTTTGCGGCAGCGTCTGCCATACAGTGATGAAGCCGGAACATACGGCTTTCAAGTTGTCGGCCCATGCTAATACCTCCTGTGCCGAGTGTCATATCGGATCAGGCGCGGAATGGTTCGTCAAAGCCAAGATCTCCGGGCTCTATCAGGTCTACTCTGTTTTATTCAATAAATACCACCGGCCAATTGAAACGCCGGTCCAAAGCCTCCGTCCTGCCAAGGATACCTGTCTGGCCTGTCATTGGCCGACGAAGTTTTTCGGCGCCGTATTGCGCACTTGGACCCATTTTGGAACGGATGATAAAAACTCACCTTGGACAATCAAGATGTTGCTCAATATCGGGGGTGGGAATCCCGCACACGGCCAGATCCGGGGGATCCACTGGCATATGGAAGGGGTGAATACCGTCGAGTATATCGCTACCGATCGCCAGCGATTGATCATTCCCTGGGTCCAGGTGACCGATCAGTCGGGGAAAGTGACGATTTACCAGACTGAGGACAAGAAACTCCGATTGACGCCAGGACAGGATAAGACCTTGTCCAAGCGCACTATGGATTGCATTGATTGCCACAATCGTCCGGCCCATACCTATCGCTCACCGAATGAGTT
Organism: Kiritimatiellia bacterium; assembly: GCA_044359285.1. Taxonomy (GTDB): domain Bacteria; phylum Verrucomicrobiota; class Kiritimatiellia; order CAIKKV01; family CAITUY01; genus JAABPW01. The sequence goes on along the minus strand of JBIKMI010000127.1, from coordinate 1,698 downwards.
GCTGGACACGGCGATGGCGGCGGGTCGTCTGGATAGCACGATCCCGTCGCTTAAAGCGTTGTCGGCTAAACTGCTGGCCGCTCCCTATGCGACGGAAGCGGAGGCGTTGACGGCCATTGATCAGGCATTACGTGCGAAATACCCGGGTGACGCCCGGCTTGACGACACGGTGCGGGAGCTCCAAACCATCTATAGCGGTAACTTTTTCCCTGAAATGAAGGTGCGCTGGGATGAATACCCGAACCACGTCGGTCACAAAATCACACCCGGTTGTTTCCGGTGTCATGATGGCGAGCACGTGAGTGAGTCGGGCAAGCGGATTTCCAAGGATTGCAACGCCTGTCACACCATTCTGGCGCAAGGCCCCGGCAAGGAGTTGGCGGAGTTCACATCGTCAGGACTGGAATTCAAGCATCCTGAGGATATCGGGGATGACTGGAAAACCGCCCGTTGTGACACCTGTCATACCGGCAGTCCGTGAGGCAAAAAACGGATCTGAAACGTTTCAGATCCCTTAATCGACGCCCCTCTCAATCGGCTCACCTTCATTTGCGTTGGACATATCGCCCAAACGTTTTAACAAGTCCACTGCGGGTTCAAACACCATGCACTTGCCCCGTGAACTTTGTGTCAGAAGTTTCATATTTGCAAGCTCCAACAAATCCGCCCGTGCAGTAGCATAGGCTACCCCATGACTGCCACGATGACTCTCGATCGTGTATTCCTGACTGGGATGGCGCAACGCATGTGTGATCAAGGCCTGTTGGCGATGATTAAGTTGGCGAAGCACTCGAAGACGGCTCTCGGCAGTCTTTAAGTCGTTATCATCGGTCTCGGTGAAAAGAAAGGCACGGGCATATTGGGAAGGTGCCTTGACCAGGATGTTGGATATGGAGATAAACTCGAACAGCCAGAAGCCGCTGTTCAGCATGGACCAATAGAAAAGCGCTCGGGCTGTGCGCCCATTCCCGTCTACAAATGGATGATCATAGGCGAGCCAGAAATGCAAAATGATAGACCGAATTACAGGAGGCACAAAATGCGTCGGTGTTTTTCCATTCGCAAAATCGCAAAGACGTTGCGCACGTTCCTCAAGTTCGCCGGATGAAGGCGGGTCGTGATAGATCTGACCGTCACCGTCCATGACCTTGACTGGTTCATCGGGGTGACGGAATCGCCCGGCCGCTGTCGGATTATCCAGCGTCTGATCGGTCACCCGGCGGTGAAGATCCAGGAGGAGAGGCACGGACATCGGTTGCTCCTTGATCCGGATAATCTCCTGCATGGTTCTATAGTTGTTCAGGATCATGTGCTCGCTCTTGTCTCGCGGAGACCGACCTGAGCGGATCATCTCCTTGGCCACTTCACGGGTGGTTACAGCGCCTTCGAGTTGACTCGACGTAATGGCCTCCTGAATCAGAGAACTCACCAGGTATCGATCGCGTGTCTGTGGATTTGCGATGGGGTCCGGCATGCCGATATAAGCGCCTGCGCCAAAATCGATCTCATGAAGGAGTTTTTGCACATTCGCAGGGATAAAAAATCGGAAAGGGCGGCCAGTCTTATCCAGCAGAGGAACTTCCCGATAGGCGGCTTTTCGTTTTAACTTTAAGGCACACCACCATTCCGCGTGAGATAAACCTTTATGCACTGGATGGTATCTTAATTCATCCCAGTGATGGTATTCGCCATCGGTAT
>JBIKMI010000043.1:0-14013 GCA_044359285.1 Kiritimatiellia bacterium | reverse complement strand
GCCCAATAATGCGTGTCCCGCCTTTTGTTCCGGCTCCGCTTTTCCCCGCTCCCGCCCTTTACAGCCCATCCTGTTCCCTGTTCGCTTCAGGTCCCGGCGGCTACACTATCTCCAACGATTGAGCCTTTTCTGCCGGAATGGATTAAAGATCAACATAAGGGAAGCACGTAGCATTCGGCGGAGGGCTCTCGGAAAAAGAACGAGGCTCAAAGTCCATGAATGCCATGACACAAAAGGTCATCGAAACTGTTCTGAGTGCTGACGTGAGCGTTACGCCCGATCAGCGCGATGCGGTTATGGCAGTTCTCAATGGACGGATACCCAGGCAGTGGCCACCTCTTCGCGACCTCCTTGAGAAAAATCAGATTTCTTTGAGTTCTTCAGGGCAGAATCCATCAGGCCTAAAAACATATCTCAGACGGCATGAAGCTGCGAAATATCTCGGGTGTAGCCTCCGTCAGATTGACTCGCTAAAACATGATGGCGACTTGCCTTTCCATCGGCTTGGACGACGGCTGATTGTATTCAAAGCGCAGGATCTTGATGTATTGATGAAGAAGCACAGGATCGATGTCACTGAGATGCCGGATCCGTGATTAAGCAATGTTGAGTTCTACCTGAGTCCCAGTTGCCCTGATAATTAATGTCCAGTTCGCGAAGGTGACGTGAATTTTCTACAGCTCTGGGACGAAAAAGGGTATATATTGCGATCCACATGAACAGAGAAGAGTTAAAACGTTTGGTAGCACTGGGCGAGGACAGTGGTCGGCAGTTCAAGGCTGATATTCGGAATCCTGACTCACTTGCATCTGATTTGGTTGCCTTCTCCAATGGTGCAGGTGGTGTCGTGTTGATTGGTGTAGCCGATGACGGCAGTTTACCTGGACTCGATTCAGAAGATGTACATCGTGTTAATCAACTCATAGCCAATGCTGCTACGCAACACATGCGCAGTCCTATTTCGCCTTCGACGGAAAATGTGGCGGTGGGTGAGGGGCGGGTGGTGATTGTGCTCACAATACCCGATGGTCTCGACAGACCCTATTTCGATCGCCAGGGGGTGATCTGGGTGAAGGCTGGGAGTGACAAGCGTCGGATTCAATCCAAAGAGGAGTTACGTCGCCTTTTCCAATCGGTTGATTTATTGCATGCTGACGAGGTGCCGACCAAGGCTGATGTGGCCGCTATTGACCGGCTGCGATTCCGGGAATTTGTCCGTGAGAATTACAATCATGAACTGCCAGAGGCGGCAAGTGAGTTATCAAAACTGCTGGGAAATCTGAACCTGGCGGAAGATGGGAAATTGAACCTGGCTGGGCTGTTGCTTTTTGGTGAACGCCCTCAACGGTTCAAGCCTGCCTTTACGCTCAAGGCTGTTCACTATCCGGGGACCGAAATTTCCGCAGCGGATTATCTGGACAGCGAGGATTATGAAGGTCCGCTGTCATCCATTTTTGAAGGGGCGATGGCCTTTCTTCGCCGGGTTTTGCCGAAACAGGCGGCGAAGGGAGGGGTGAATGCCCAGGCCCGATGGCCGGTTCCCCAGATTGTGTTTGAGGAACTGCTTGTCAATGCTTTGACCCATCGGGATTATTTTGTCGAAGCACCAATCCGCCTCTTTGTGTTTGATGACCGGGTGGAATTGGTCAGCCCTGGTTCATTACCCAATCACTTGACCGTAGAAAAAATCCAAGCAGGGGTTTCTGTAATCCGTAATCCCATCATCGCCTCCTTCGTCGCCAAAGGTCTTCTTCCTTACCGTGGCTTGGGAACCGGGGTTCGCCGGGCTGTGTCAGAGTGGGCGGCAATTGAATTCAAGGACAACCGGGATGCCTGCACCTTTACCGCCAAAGTTTCTCTGATAAAGGGTCATTCTGAACCTATAAGTGAATCTATAAATCAAAAAAACGCGTCAAAAGTCCTTCATAATGAACCTTTAGGTGTTTTGCGTGATTCCAATGGTGAACCTATAAAAGGTGTTCAGACGCAAGTTTTAAGCATATTGAGGATTCAATCAGGACTCTCATATGATGAATTGGCTAATGAGTTGCATATAGGGAGATCCACGGTGATGCGCCATCTTCGTGACTTGAAAAAGCGTGGCGTGCTTCACCGGGTCGGCAGTAAAAAATCAGGGCGTTGGGAGATATTGATAAAGCCTGTGGGCGAGTAACGGGAAGTATCCGTGTGGTTCAATTTGCATGGCCTTGCCCACATCAGGTATCCAGTCGCACCTTCAACCAACGGGGCGACAGCCCGCATTTCTCATCCATCGTTTCGTCATAAAAAGTTTGCGCCAGTTTGCGCCACATTTTTTGAGCGACAGCCCGCATTTTTTTGCATTTACGCGCAGTGGGGTGATTTTATAACCAGTTAAATTACAGATGGTTGCGCTTTCGTGCAGGTCGCGGCAAAACACTTGTTATCATCCTAAGTCTTGCGTGTCTGCCAATTTCACCACTCGCCCAAAGTCTCAAAACGGGATATCGTATTCAAGATACATGAGCGTACCGGCATGGTCAAGCGGGGGGGTGTTCCCTAGGCTTTTCCGCCGGTGAAAGCGGCGGTCAATTTATCAAGCATCGCCTGTTCCTGGTCGGAGATAGCGGAGGTCAGCCCCAGAAATCCGCCGGCCGCTTCGGCAACTTGGCGCGTATAACCGAGCAGGGTGGTCTTGAGCTCCTCGCGCTCGCCGGGAGTCAGCTGGTCGCAAAGCCCCTCAATATAGAGGACCCAGGCGGTAAGCAGGGATGCGGGCGGTTTGATCTTAAGCCACTCATCCAGCAGGGTGTAATCAATCGAGCCCTTGCCCATACCGATTTTGGAGGCTCCGTTCAGGATCGCGGTGCGCTCGTTTTCCTGGATCTTTCCATCCGCCCACGCCATCTCCACGAGAGGGACCAGGGCCAGTGTGGCCAGAAGATCAGGGTGAATGTCCAGGGCCACCAATTTTTTCAGGACGACTTCATTCCGGATGCCCGACACCGCCGTGAGCGCGGCCTGGGTATGCTCCATCGCCATAAGCTTTTTCTGCTGCTCAATCAGAATGGCATCCTTCTTTGCGAAAAATTCATCTTCAAGTCGTGCCGCGTGCCGCTGTAATAGGTCGTCCATAGTCTTTCTCCTTAACTGATAGCGTTAAGTGTGGCGTGGACGTGACGGTCTGGCAATCAAAATTTCTTCAACCAATTAATTGTTTACCCCTCCTCCCGAACTGTTAACATAACCCTTACCATGAAGGTGTTATGTGTTCTTAATCCCAGTGCGGCGGGTGGGAGTGCGGGGCGCTTATGGTCGCAAGTGGTCGAGTTGCTCCAGCGTCAGAATATTGAATTTGACCTGCTTACCACCCGTGCAGACATGGCGATCCGGGACCAGGTGTTCGCTTATCTTTCGGCGGCGGGACCGGGCGCCTATGAGGTGGTGGCCGGGGTCGGCGGGGACGGCACGCATACCGGCGTCATTAACGGGCTCATGCGCTTTGCGTCGGCCGCACCGGCCCACCGGTTGCCGTCCTATGCCTTTATTCCCCTGGGCACGGGGAATGATGTCGCCAAATCCCTGGGGATCCGGCTGAGGGACGAGTATTCTTCCCGGGATCTCCGGCGTGCGGTATCCACCCTGCTGCATGGAGCCGACTACCGGCTGGATCTGGGTGTGATCAATGGAACGTATTTCGCAGATGCCCTGACCGTTGGTCTCGACTCCCGGATCCTGAAGGAGCGCAATGTCAGCAAACGGAAGATGGAAAGAATCCCCTTCCTGAAGTATCTGGCACGTGGGCGACTGCTGTATACGGTATCGCTCGGGGCGCGGTTCTTCGTGCATGAGCCCGTTGAGACTGAGGTGAAAGTGGACGGGCAGGTCTGGTACAAGGGGCTGATGATCAATCTGGTGGTCAACAACACCCGCATCTATGCCGGCGATTTTGATTTCAGCATTGACGCATATCCGGATGATGGCCTCCTCGATATTGTGCTCTTCACCGACCATGCCGACTATCTGACCCGCTATCTTCTGGCGATCCGCCACAATCCGGACAAAATACGCGAATATTCAGATGAACTCCACCGGCGTTCCCTGCACATTCAGGGCCGGGAGGTGGAAATCCGGATGGCGCGCAACGAGCCGGCGCAATTGGATGGCGAGGAATTTCATGAGGATTCCATCTTCAAGGTCGCCGTCCAGCCGGGTGCCCTCGCCATCAAAACCCCCGCTGAGCCGATGTGACAACCTTTTGGCAAACCAGGCCAAACTCCAGATCCGGGGTTGCACCCCGGGCTGAGGAGTGGCTGCTATTTAGTGGCCGGAGTAATATAATGCAATGCCGACCAGATTTTCCCCGCTACGGCACTAAAGCGCGCCATGCGTGATAATTAACGTTGATCGTTGACATCGCGGAAAGGTTGGGCGAGCATACACAGGTGCCATTTGATCCCTGAAGTCGTGATCCTTCGGAAGCAGGGATGATGAATATAGTTTCAAAATACAAAGCAGGAGAAAGACGATGCTTAAAGGCGTATCACCGTTGTTGAGTCCTGACCTGTTGGCGGTTCTTTGCCGGATGGGGCATGGCGATGAAATGATCCTGGCCGATGCCCATTTTCCCGCGGAGACATACGGTCAGCGCGTCATCCGGGCGGATGGACTGAAGATTGCCGATCTCATTGATGCCATCCTGCCTGTATTCGAGCTGGACAGTTATGTCGATTCCCCTTTGATAATGATGGCGGCCGTGGCGGGCGATCAACTCGATCCCAAAGTGGAAAAAAGGTATCGCGCGGCCATTGACCGGCATGCCCCCAAAACGCCCGCCATCAAGCGCATCGACCGGTTTGCCTTTTATGATCAGGCCAAGGCGTCCTTTGCCATTGTGGTGACCGGCGAAACCGCCAAGTACGGCAATCTCATTCTCAAGAAGGGCGTGACCCCGGTGTGACGCTGGTGTCACATCGCACAGTAATGAGGGGCTCGATTCCATTTTCTGAACGAAACACACCGTGGCGCGGTGGCTTGGACCTCGTCACGGGGTGTTACCCTGCTTTTCTTTTTGGTGGCTCGCTGGGCCACTGGTTGCCGGTGTTCCATTTCCACGAAGCAACGGTTGCCGGACTGGAGCCCTATCTGCAATATCTGGTCGAAAACGGGTATCACACCGTGACCTCCGAGGCCATTGCGGCCTATGTCCTGAAAGGGCGCCATCCCGGTCCGAACGCCGTCGCATTGTGTTTTGATGACGCCTGGGCGAGTGTGTGGACGGTCGTGGCGCCCCTGTTAAAGAAGCATGGGCTGCAAGCTATTACCTATGTCAGTCCTGGCCTTGTTCCCGAACTGGCCACCATGCGGCCCACGATCGAAAGCCCTGAAGGGGCGCCGGCTGACGCAGATTCCGCCGCGACGCCGTTTGCCTCCTGGCTCGAACTGCAAGCCTTGCAGCGGGCGGGCACGATGGATATCCAGGCCCATTCCCTGGATCACACCCTGATTTTCTCTGATTCCTGCATCAGCGGCTTTGTGACGCCCGGTTTCCGGCGCCACCCCCACCTGTATCCGCTGGTGGATACCGGGGCGGGTGAACGCCACCTGACTCCTGCCGATCTGGGCGCGCCGCTCTATACCCAGCGGTCCCGCTACTCGGATGCCCTGCGCTATGATAACCCGGCGGCCTTTGCGGCCTGTGTTAAACGGGTCAGCGAGCATGGCGGCCCCGCTTTTTTCGCCCGGCCTGACTGGGAACATGATTTGCGCCAGGTGGCCGCATCCTGTGCGGGACGCCAGGAAAGCCCAGCCCAGCGGGATGCCGCCATTTTCAATGATCTATCGGCCGCGCGCCAGCAGCTGAATGCGCGGCTGAATACCGGGGCGGTGCGCCACATGTGTTTCCCCTGGGCCATTGCCAGCCGGCCCGGCGAGGTGGCGGCGGAAAAAGCCGGGTATGTGACCGCCTTCGGTGACCGGCTTTTCGGGAGCCGTGCGGTCCGCGCAGGCGATCCTCCCTATCGCCTGATGCGGCTGAAACACCCGCTGCTCTATTGCCTGCCAGGGCGCGGACGGCGAACCTTTTTCCGGAAAAGAATATGACAAAGGAATCCGCACACCCGCGCCTCTGTCTCTTGACTGGCTCCTATTATCCTGTGGTAGGGGGCGGGGAAGCGCATGCCCGCTTGCTCTGCGGCGAGTTCCTGCGGAGGGGCGTTCCGGTTTTTGTGCTCACGGGCCACAAGGTGGCGACGTCCCCCGCAGTCGAGACTGTGGATGGGGTGGCCGTGTATCGGGTGCCGCCGGCCGGTTACCCGCGGCTGGGAAAGTATCTGATGCTGGGCGCGTGTTTCTGGCGTCTGATCCGGATGCGCGCGGACTATGATGTGATTTATGTGTGCGGGATCCGGACACTGGGGTTGATCGCCATGCTGGCGGCCGGACTGCTTGGAAAACGGTGCGTGCTGAGGGCGGAATCACGGGGCGAGCTCTCCGGGGGCTTCATCTGGGAGAAACCGGACGGACGGGTCAATCGCCTGCTAAAGCTTATGTTTATTGGTCCGATCTGGCTTCGCAATATGATTCTGAAGCGGGCAGATGCGTTCCTGAGCATTGCCACTGTGATCCGGGAGGAGTATGAATCCTGCCGGGTGTTACCGGGTAGGATTGTTGAAATACCGAATGGGATCGATGTGGCCCGGTTCAGTCCGGTCACGCCGGAAGCCCGGATGGCGCTGCGCCGGAAGCTGGGACTGCCGGAGGGGCGCCTGTTTGCCTATACCGGAAAGCTGAACCGGGGCAAGGGTTTGGAGTTCCTGCTCCGTGTCTGGAAAGACTGGGTCCCTCGGCATCCCGATGGCACGCTTCTCTTGATCGGATCCGGGGCGAGGCAGTTCCTCTCCTGCGAAGACGCACTCCGCAAGTATGTTGACCAACATGGATTGCAGACGTCGGTCATCTTTGCCGGCAGTGTGAGTAATGTGCAGGAGTATCTGCAGGCGTCTGATTTTTTCCTGTTCGCGTCTGAAAGCGAGGCCATGCCGCTGGCCTTGATGGAGGCCCTGGCCACCGGTCTTCCCGCGGTGGCCTCGGATATCGGTGGGTGCCGGGCGATCATCACGGATGGCCGGAATGGCCGGTTGGTTCCACCCAATGATCCGGCTGCCTGGGTGGCGGGGCTGGAGGCGCTTCTGCAGCATCCGGACCTGGCCGCAAGCTGGGGAAGGGCGGGGCGCGATACCGTTGCCGGACAGTTTAGCATTGCCCAGGTGGCAGAGCAGCATCTCGTGCTCTTTTCAAGGATCGTGAGCGTGGCGCCGTGAGTCCGGATCCTGAATCCTGCAAGCCACCCTCGGCGGGGCGCATGCTGAAATTTACCGGCTGGAATCTATTCGGCTTGTGCCTGCCCATGGCGGTGGCATTTTTTGCCTTGCCGCCGTTGCGGGACCGGATGGGCGAGGACATCTATGGTGCCTTCATGGTGCTCCTGGCGGTGATCAACTATCTGACGATTCTTGATCTGGGGCTCGGCCGGGCCGTTACACAGGCCATGGCCGCCCGGATCGCCAGCCGCAAGCTTGAAGAACTGCCCGCCATCTTCTGGACGGCCATGACGATGATGCTGGCGTTTGCGCTGACGGGAATGGCGCTCTTTTTTCCGCTCATCCCCTCCATTGTCGGTAAGTGGAGCCAGATTCCTGCGGGATTGCAGGCGGATGCCGCCAATACGCTTTTTGCGGCGGGGCTGAGCGCGCCGTTTCTCGTTCTGTCGGCCTGCCTGGTGGGGGTGCTGGAAGCACATCAGAAGTTCAAGCTGATCAATATGATCCGGCTGCCGATGCAGACCTACACCTTCCTGGGTCCTCTGGCGGTCGCCCTGGTGACGCACAGTCTGCTGGCCCCTGTCGTGGCTTTGCTGGTCGGGAAAGGGGTGGAATGCGCCATCTATTTTTCAGCCTGCCTGTGGGAGGTTCCCGTGTTGCGAGGGGGGATCTGCTTCCAGCGTCAGCGGGTCCGTCCATTGTTTGTCCTCGGAGGCTGGATGTCGGTTTCCAGTATGGCGATGCTGGTCTTGAATCAGGTCAACAGCGTGCTGATGTGCGCCTTGTTGCCCGTCGCCATGGTTGGGTTTTACGCCACCATTGCCGAGATGGTGATCCGGTTGCTGATCTTCCCCAAGGCCTTGATGTCCGTGTTGTTCCCCTCCTTTTCCGCCCACCATGTGCGGGGTGAAGGCACGCTGGCCGATCTATATGCCAGAGGGGTGAAAAGTTTATTGATCTTTACGTTCCCGGTGATTCTCCTGTTGTCTGCCTTTGCCGGTGAGGCCTTGACGGTGTGGCAGGATGCCGCCTTTTCGGCGGAATCGGCCGGGGTGATGCGCTGGCTGGTAGCGGGAATTTTTGTTTATAGCCTGTCGTTAGTCCCGTTTTCGCTGTTACAGGCCACTGGTCGGCCGGATGTCAGCGCCCGGCTCCATCTGGTGGAAATTCCACTCACCATCGGCTTGGCCTGGATCCTGATGAAACATTTCGGAATGCAGGGCGCGGGGATCGCCTGGTTTATCCGTTGCCTTTTTGAGGCCGGGGTGATGGCGCTTCTGGCAAGCCGGTATGTGCCGGGTTCAGGGAAGGCGTTGTGCCGGGCGGCGGGCGCGGTGGGTGTGGCATTGCTATTCATGGGGGGCATGGCCTTGACCCCCCCGTTTTGGCTGAGGCTGGCCCTCTATCCCGCTGAACTGGCGGTATTTCTGCTGCTGTGCTGGCGCGGATTGCTTACGGCCGATGAGCGCACGGCTCTTGCCAATGGCGTGCGCACCATTTGGAATTCCCGCATATCAGCAAAACCCTGATGTCGAATCAGGGTTTTGCTGATTGAGGAAAGGGTGGGGTCATGCGATGATCTGGCTTATCAACGAGCGAGGTGGTGAGTGTCTTTAATGACGCCGCATCCCCCTGTGGTAGATGTCTCGCAGCTGTTCCTCCGCAAGCAATGGCAAGAGCATCCCGCTACCTCCTCGTTGATTTTTTTATGACCTTTATTCGGGCTGAACGCCCATGCCTTTTTCAATCTTATCGCCTCCGGCAGAGGCTTCGCAGATGGAAATCTTCTCTTTGACCGTGGTGGCTTTTATAGAGGCGACCTTGGTCACGGAGCTGTCCAGCACTTCTCCACTATCGGGATCCGTGGTGACTTCAAGTGTGCCGACCGAGAAGGCCTGGCCAACAGCTACCCCTTCACGGGAGCCCCGGTTGATGATGATCTTACCCTTGGCGGCGGAGACCACAGAGCCGGTCCAGGGAATGGTGTCGAGCTGTTTGATCAGGAATGTGACGGCCTGGCTGACGGCATCCTCACAGGCCTTGCCGACATTGTCTTTTTTGAAGCCATCCATTTCGCCTGTCAGCCCGCCCAATCCTGAACCGTAATACCCGACGCCGATGCCCTTGCGTCCGGCCTTACCGACCACTTTTGTGGACGCCTTCACCTGGCCCGTCTGTGAGTCCACGACATAAATCGTAGCATTGATTTCGGCGCTGTCTTTGGAGCCCCCGAGGCGGATGCCCTTGAAGTTCAGGCCGCCGCCCCCACCGGATGTGGAGCTTTGGACGTGGGTGATTTCGCCCTTCACCAGCAATTGTGCCGGGGTCATTTGTCCTGTTTTCGGCGCCATCTTGCCACCTGCCGTACGCCCGGCGGCGGCCAGATCCTGTTCCAGCATGGCTTCCCCGCGCATATCCTTTTCGCCCAGCACAATAAATTTACCCGAGGTTTGAAGGGCATCCGTCATCACGGAACCCCAGGCGTCCCCGATATCCCATTGGCCTGACCAGCCTGCCCTGTTTTCAAATTTACTGACGGTGATTGAATAGCGCAACCCTCCCTTGGCCTCGTCGGCGCCGAAGGCGCAGCTTGATATCGCAATAGCCAGAAGGGATGTCCAGGTGATCAGGGTTCGTTTCATGAGCGGGCTCCTTATGTGTGTGGTTATCAGTATTCCTCAAGCGGTGCGTGGCGGTGGCGGGGTGCCTCCAGGGGGGAGGGGCGCCCCGGCGCCTTTTGCCAGGCCCAGCCGGTCCTCAACAGCCTTCAGGCTTCCCATTTCCATGACTTCATCGGCCAGCAGACAGGCGTCGGTAAAGCAGAGCTGGTTGATGAACGTCTGTACGCCGGGGATGCGGCGGGGATCCATGCTGAACGTTCTGAGCCCGAGCCCGATCAGGATGGGCAGGATGTTCTTGTCAATGGCCATGTCGCCGCAGAGCGAGACCGGTTTGCCATGGGCCCGTGCGCCGTTGATCACCCGCATAATGGAACGGAGGACGGCCGGGTGATGGGACACGTAGAGATCGGCAATGCGCTCATTCGTCCGGTCCACCGCGAGGGTGTACTGAATCAGGTCGTTGCTGCCGATGCAGAGGAAGTCGGATTCGCGGGCCAGATCGCCGGCCAGTTCAACCGCTGAAGGCACCTCGATCATCACCCCGAGCCGGGGATGCTCATTGCACGGGATGTTCTCGGCTTTCAGCAGCTGAATGCACTCCTCGGTAATGGCGCGGGCCGTCCGGAAATCATCCAGTGAGGCAATCAGGGGGAACATGATGTTCAAGGAGCGGTCGGCCCCGGCATGCAGCATGGCACGTAACTGTTGCATGAACATTTCCTTGTTCCGGAGGGAAAAGCGGATCGCGCGCAAACCCAGGCAGGGGTTGGCCTCGGGGGCACCGGGGTAGTAGCTCAGCAACTTGTCGCCCCCGACATCCAGGGTGCGCAGGATGACCTCCTGCTCGGGCATGGATTCAATGATGCGGCGATAGACCCGGTACTGCTCCTCCTCGGTGGGCACGTCATTGCGCACGATAAAGGGGAACTCGCTCCGGTAGAGGCCGATCCCTTCCGCCTTCATGCGCTGGGCGGTGGGCAGTTCACTGAGCAGATTGATGTTAGCCATCAGCCGGATGCGGCGGCCATCCCGCGTCGAGGTCGTGGGCTGCGTGGGTAATTCCGTGGCCGTATCCTTGCGGCTCTCGAGGATGGCGCGGTAGTGCTGAAGCACATCGGGCGCCGGGTTGATCATGACATTCCCCTGGTCGGCATCGAGGACCACCATGGTTTTGGCGCCCCGCTCGGATTCCGCCAACGGCGACTCCCTGACGATCACCATCGGAATACGGAGGGTGCGGGCCAATACCGAAACATGCGCGGTCACCCCGCCACCGATCAGGATGATCCCTTCGGCGCGCTGGGCGGAAAGCTTGAGCAGATCCGAGGGCAGGAGATTTTCGGCCAGCACAACCTGACCGCAATAATCCATGGAGGCCGAGGTGCGCAGGCGGAGATTGGACATCAGCCGGAGGCTGACGTCCCTGACATCATGCACCTTTTCCTGCAGCGAAAGACTGGTGCTGTTCGCGAACAGCTGGAGGTAGTGATTGACCACTTCGCGAATGGCCTGTTCGGGCGGAGCACCCCGGCGGATCTTCTTGAGCATGCCCCCCGAAAATTCTTCGTCCTTCAGGATCAGGATGTGGGCGTCAAAGATGAGCGAGGCAATATCGGCCATGCGCTCGCTGAGCTGGCGCTGCAGCTGCGCCAGCTGCTCTTCCGTCTGCCGGATGGCGCGCAGGAAATCCTCCTCGGTCAGCGGGGTCGCCGGCTCGCTCGTGGCGGGCTCCCACTCGTAATCCGTTCCGGTCAAACGCAGGGCATGCCCGATCGCAATGCCTTCGCAGGCGCAAACGCCATGCACAAAACGCTGGGAGCCGGGCTTAATGCCGGAGGTGTCCTGGGCGGTCCTGATCTCCTTTTTCTGCTCATGCAGGCTCATGAGCATCTTGGCATTTTCGATCGTGCTGGCCAGCTGGGCCGCAATGGCGCGGAATGCTTTCACATCATTATCGGTGAAATAATCCGGCTGGGGATCCTGGACGACGAGGACGCCCACCTTGTGGTTGCCATGCAGAATCGGAACCGCCAGAAAGGCCTCGTACTGTTCCTCGTGAAGGTTGGGCACGAATCTGAAGGAAGGATTCCGGCTGACCCGCCCTTCACGGATGGCTCGCAACTCCTTCATGGCCAGGCCGGTGATGCCTTCACCGAGCTTGAGACGGAGTTTGCCGATGAAGTCCGGGTTAAGACCCTGGTTGGCGGTCAGGAGTAATTCACGGCTCTCTTCATTGTACAGATACACGGAGCAGGCCGCCGACTTCATGTGGTAGGCGACGAGACTGACCACTTTCTGTAAAAAGCCGGTGAGCCCCGCCTGGCTTTCGAACAGACTGGTCAATTCGCCTACATTACAGATGAGTTCAACGGTATCTTTTTGTGCCATATACGACCTCTGGCGATGACAATAATCCGTGTCCTTGACTCTGTCAAGAAGGGGTAGCTATCCCTGCTATTGACAGGGCGCAGGCAGATCCCTATAGTGCGCAATCTTTTCGGGCGATTAGCTCAGTTGGTTAGAGCACTACCTTGACATGGTAGGGGTCGTAGGTTCGAGTCCTATATCGCCTACCAAGCAGTAGAAGCGGAGCTTCACTGCTTGGCGGTGTGGTGAACCGGAGGTTCTGCTTCACTGCTTTTCACTCATCAGCAGTGTCGATAAGGTGAGGAGTGCGTACCATGCTGAACATCCTGAAATGTTTTCTGTCAGGACATTATAAAGATACTCTTTATTACAAGTCACCTGGCAGCCGTCCGACCCTCCGGATGAATTATATCTTCCAGCGTATCTTCGGCATTAACGGCGACAGCCCCTGGTCGGTGCATTATACCAACCGGGTGATGCGCCCGGATAGAATTGAGATCGGCCGCAAGGTGGACATCTCTTTCGCGGTGTCCGGACACCTCTATATCCAGGGCGGCAACGGGATCAAGATTGGCGATGACACCCTGATCGCCCCCGGCGTGAAAATTGTCTCGACCACGCATGATGAAGTGACGCATGAAGGCAAGCCAGGCGTCCCGATCATCATTGGTAAACATTGCTGGCTGGGCGCCAATTGCGTCATCGTGGCCGGGGTGGAGATCGGCGATAATGTCATCGTTGCCGCCGGATCAGTGGTCACCAAATCCGTGCCCTCCAATGTCGTTGTCGGCGGTGTGCCGGCTAAAATCATTCGCAAGGTAAAAACCGGGAACACCCCGTCCGAGATCATCCGTGCACCGCAATTGAATTGAACGAGAACACGGGCGGCCCTGCGGGACGACAGGGGAACGAGACATTCACCTGGGGTTGAAGGAGGATTGCCATGACGCTGGAACATACAAGTCAAGCTACTCATCCATTTCGGTTGTCAACGTTTGATATCGATGCGACGCCTCCCGTCGGGAGTTATCTGGCTTATGACCGGATGGTGAATCGGTGGGATCTTGGGCTGAGAGCCAGGGGAATTGTGCTCGCGGGCGCTGGAAAGCCGATTGTGCTTTGTTCTGTCGACTGGATCGGAATTTCCAATGACAGCCAGGATGCGTTCAAAACGGCGCTTGCAGAGGCGGCTGGAACGGTTCCCGAGCGTGTCGCTGTTCATACGGTCCATCAGCATGATGCCCCCATCAGTGATTTTGGTGCGGAACAGCTCCTTAAAGAGGCAGGGCTTGAACCCAGGAGTTATGAAGGCACCTTTCAGAAAGAGGTGATCAGACAACTGGGGGTGGCGGCCAGGAACTCCATGGAGAATGCACAACCTGTGACCCATGTGGGTACCGGGCAGGCTCAGGTCTTTGAGGTTGCGGCCATCAGGCGCCTGATCGGTGAAGATGGCAAGGTGAGAGCGGCCCGCTACTCAGCAACACGAGATCCTGCGCTACGAGCTGAACCGGAAGGAGTGATCGATCCATTTGTGTCATTGGTCAGTTTCTGGAATGCAGACCAGCCTCTTGCCGTCCTGAGTTACTATGCAAACCACCCTCAGAGTTATTATCGCCTGGGAGTGGCCAATCCCGATTACCCCGGCGTTGCCCGCTTTATGCGTCAGCTGGCCGTCCCGCAGGCCTTGCATGTGCATTTCAATGGAGCAGGCGGGACTCTGA
>JBIKMI010000178.1:0-5963 GCA_044359285.1 Kiritimatiellia bacterium | reverse complement strand
GGAAAGTATAACGACGGATCCAGGGAGAATAGAGGGAAACTGGCCGAGCGATTGGCCGATGGCATGAAAAGAGCATGGGAAGCAACCGTCAAGGACCCCCTAACGGCAGATGACATCGCCTGGCGCTTTATGCCGGTTGATCTGCCGCTTGCAAAATCGGTTGAAACTATTCCCGCCGAGATGAAGACCGCCGAGATGGGTTTCCTTACAAATAACCTTTTCAAATGGGTCTGGCTCAGACGCGTGCAGGGCGGCAGGCGAATCGAACTTTCCTGCCTTTCTGTGGGGCGAGCGCGGATATTGCATATGCCGGGAGAGCTTTTTGTTGAATACCAGCTGGCGGCCAAAAAAATGCGGCCTGACTTATTCGTGGCGATGGCTGCTTATGGCGATTATGCCCCCGGATACATCTGCACGGATAAAGCGTATCAGGAGGGCGGGTATGAGGCAGGCATGGCGTCTGCAGTGACCCCCGGATCCGAGGCCATTCTGATGGAAGCCATGAGGAAACTTCTTTAACGTCAGGGGGCAGGGGGTGCATCACCTTCCTGTAACATCCTCAATAAAAACCCAACTTCACGGCGCGCCTCCTTTGACAGCGGCGGCGTATTTATCTCGCCCCGCAGAACAAATAATTCTTTCGTCATTTGTATTTCTTTTAGACCCCGTTGCATTGGCTAATGGCTGGCGGGTCTGTATTCTTTTGAGATTAAGGAAATCAGGCAGAAATCAATACCGGCCAACCCGCCTCCGGTAGAACGTTATGCGTGAGACGGACCAGCGTGCAATTCTAGCCCCAGAGGAGTTGCTGGTTGCGGGGGGAGATAGCAGCATGTCGGTGCTGGGTGTTATACCACTCCCGCCAGTGCCTTGCGTGATACCCCCATGGTAAAAAGTGCGCGAAAAATCAGGTCAAGAGATACGGTTGGATCGCCTGCTTCGATCTTTGCAACACGGCTTTGGCTGGTCTTCATCCGTTCGGCTAGGGCGCTTTGGGTGATATGCATTATTTGCCGTTGTTCCCGAACTGCCTTAGTCAATGCCAGTTTGGTTTCAATAAGTTCCATGTCCACCTCATCAAGATTCAAAAAGTCTTTTACGGTGGTCGTATTCCACCCGACTGCTTCCAGACGTTTCCGCTTCTCTGCATTCATGGTCTATCTCCCGTAATGGTATCGTATTGTTTCAGACGTTTTCGGCATTCCTGCATGATCCGATTTGGTGTTGTTCGAGTCATTTTCTCAAACATATCAACAACAATTACAGCATCTGGATCAACCCTGCAAATAATCCGCCATGTTGTGTTGGCATCGTTCACTCGTAATTCCAGACATCGTGCGCCAATCCCAGGCATGGGACGCGCGTGGGGCATCCCCAGCGGCTCACCTTCCTGTAACATCCGTAATAAAAACCCAACTTCACGGCGCGCCTCTTTTGATAGCGGCGGTGTTTTTATCTCGCCACGTAGAACAAATAATTCCTTCATCATGTATATTCCTATCTCATAATATGTCCGATATGACATAATGTCAAGTTTCGCAGGATTTGTGATTGCGTGCGGTCATTCTTCTCCATTAATCGGTGTGACAGTCTCCGGTACCCCTCACCTCAATCCTCTCCCTCAAGGGGAGAGGAAGCAGATTAAGAGTCTTCCTCAAATTGAGGTTCCTTCTTCTCCTTGGCATAGACCCAGATGGCAAAGCGGGTGATGATTAGAAACCCATAAAACACCAGAGCGGCCCAAAGCGGCACGGGTGGGGCTTTCATATAACCATGCGGAATATCGGCAAACCATTGGGCGGATTCAGTCATCAGGACGATAAGCGCCAGATTGGCGTGGTTGAAGAGGTCTGCAAAGAACAGCGCGCAGGATCCCAGTGTGAGTGACAACACCCCAGTGATGATGACGAGGGAAGATAGCGGGACGACGAGCAGGTTGGCGGGTAGGCCGATGGGTGAGAAATTGCCAAAGAAGAGGAGGGTGAGTGGCGTGGTAACCAACCAGGCGGCAGTGGAGACGGAGAGCAGGTCGCTGAAATGGCCCCACAGGGCACGGAGGTTGGTTTGCCACGGTGGGTCTGGCTCAAGTTTGAGGGGGTCATGGGTGAAACATCGCTTGAGAATCTCCGAGAAGACCGGACAATACAGTACCAGTCCTAGCACGGCGGTATAGGAAAGGATAAAGCCGATATTGGTTAGATCCTCTGGCTGGATGGCCAGGATGATGATGGCGGAGACGGCGAGGGTTGTGAAGATATCAGGCTTGCGACCCAGTAACGGGGCCAGCCAGTAGACAATCGCCATGATGCAGGCGCGGACGGCGCTGGGTTGTAGACCGGTCATGACTGTGTAGAGGATCAGCAACGGCGCCATAAAGGGGACCCAGCGCGTGCGTGGCAGTCCGCACGCCGCGAGCATGGTGATGACGACACCCAAATAAATGATCACATGGGAGCCGCTGATCGCAAATACATGGAGGGTGCCGGTATTGGCGAAGGCCTGATACAGATTACGCGGGATCTGGCTGTAGTAGCCAAGCAGGATAGAGTTCAGGATGCACACCTGTTCCGGCCGGTCGGTGATGCCATGCGACAGAAGCCGGCCTGCCCCCTGTCGGCCTTGAAGGCACCACCGAATCAGGGTATTCCCCTGATCCTTATCAAGCCGCCTGGCCTTCCGGGCTGATCCGGAGAAAAAAAGACCGCCGGGTTTTCCTGCAAAAAGCCCCTGTTTGTAAACAGCTTGATTGAGATATCCGGAAAAAGTCCAGCGTTCCCCGTAGGCAGGGATACGGGTGCCCGGTTCTGCAAAGAGACGGATATGGACTTTCCCCGAGACATGCTGCCCGTCATTGGTAAAGCCTGATCTAATGTGTTTGGCTGTGATCGGGAATTTCCATGTCGATTTGCCGTTACGGGTTGTGATGCAGACAGGTTCATCGGTGACAACGCCCGTGAGGCTGGTGCCTGCAGGAAGTTGGATTGCCGTGGGGATGCCGGGCTGGGATCCAGAGAGGTTGATGGATGCGTTAGTCCAGCCGACGACGCAAACCGCTGCCAGGATGAATTGAGACGCGGGGGCACGGGGTAGCCAAGCCAACAGCAGAAAGGCGGCGGCAGCCGGTAATAAGAAGAGTGGGGGGGTCGGGACGCCGAGTCCAACCCCGGTCCCGATCACAAAGAAAAAAGCGATGCCAGTCACGGGGCGGCGAGGAAGCGGGGCAATAAGTTTTCTCCTGTTACAGCAAGTGACGTAAAAGGAGAAGTGTGAAATGAAGCCAAAAGTAAATCAATATCTAAATATAGCTATATAGCAGCAAAGCCTTCACCGGTCCTCAAGATCTCGCTGGCTACTTTTTCGGCTTTGCGGCCGGGCGAGCTGTAACAGGCTTGAAGGTCCATTTAATTTCCCGGTTGACGGTGAAGTTGTAATTTGTGACGTTCAGGTCAAGATATCCGTCCAGGGACAAGCGGAAATCGTGGGGGCCAACCGGAATCTGGAGAGTACAGGGGGTGACGGTGTCGGGCTGCCGGACGCCATCAATGTAAATAGTGGCGCGCGGCGGAGTGGATTGGACCGTGAGGGCAATCTTGCGCTGGGGGGGCTGCGCCGGCTTATTGACGGATTCTGGAAGTGATGAAACGTGCAGCTCAAATCCGATAGGAAACGGGATCCATTCCGGTGAGGGGGTGCGCAGGTTGAGGTAATAGCTGTTCGAATCGGTGGGCCAGTCCATAATGGAAACATCATTAAATTTCGGGATGCGCATCAAACGGTAGTGGGCCCCGCGATGGGTAAAGTTGGTTGCGGTGGCGACAAAAATAATTTCAATGGTGGAGTCGCTCATCGCGCTGTTCTTCATGATCGAATTTGTGCCAAGCCGCATTCCGGCAAGGGGGATCTCGAGGACTTCCATGTTGCGAATGTTGGCCGTCAGCTTCCCGACAGGGATCCACGTCGGAGATTCACCGGACTCCGCCATGATGGGGGAAAGGGCCGCACCGGCGGGGGTGTTGGTTCCCGAATCGTTAGGGGCAGGCGTCCCGGGTGAGGCTCCCGCCACCGCTGTTTTTGCGGTGGGCGCCAAAGCCGCCTTACTCATTGCCAGGAAGCGTTCATCCATTTTAACACGTGCTTCGGGACTGGTCAGGGCGGGGGAGTGCTTCTGGCATTGTGCAGCAAACACATCTGAAAATTGCTTGAAGATCCTGGCCTGTTCCTTGGTGGTATAGGAATCGATCAGAGCACGGCCTGATCTGAATTCCGTCATGGTGTTTTCAAGTTCGCGTCTGACTTTTTGAGGGATCTCGAACGTTCCCGTTGTGTTGAGATTAGATAGGGCGGAGGTAAAAATAGAGCTGGCAGTAGTGGCAATGGCGATGCCGGTGGTGTTTTGGGATTTCCGCTTCTCCTTCAGCATCTCGCCGGCTTCATCTAGATAGCGCTGGATGTGCTTGGTCATGGACGATAAGGACTTTCCTTTCGCCTCTGCCAATGCGGTGTGGTAGTTGGAGACGATGTCTGAAAACTCAGGGGCCTGTGTGTCGGGCAGCACGATGGCATCCTGAGCTGGCAGGCGCAAGGGAAGGGTGATGGAAAAGGCGAGCCAGAGAGCCATGCGGCAGAGTGACGTCATGCTCATCGCTTCGCGGGTGCGGGGGTTTCGGGGAATTCCTGAAGCCCCTCGGGCTTGAGTTCGTAGGACCATAAGGCCGTCTCCTTTTCGTAGGCGGTCACCTTGATTTTCGAAACCACCGCCGGGTAATTGGTGTTAAATAAATGCTCCCCGTAGCTCTCCTGCAACTTCTGGACATCGATAGGGACGCGGAAGCTGATGTTGCAGTCCAGACTGTCGACCATCTTCACATCGCGGATGCGGTAGGAGAACGCGGCCGGTTCCACCACTTTGTTGGCGCCTGGCTGATGCGAGGACAGGTTGGGATATTCCTGGCGGTAGGTGCAATCAAATGTGAGTTTCTCATAGGTACGGGTTTCGGCCGGGATGAAGCGGATGGTGAAAATCTGGCAGCCGTTTTTCAGGGGGTCAGGGGTGACCTCAATTCCGCTGACCGGGTCGGCGCAGGCGCTGCGGGTAAGAAAAAATAGCAGAAGCATTAACCAACCGTGATGCATGATTCGCTGATCCCCTGTTAATTAGTCTATTTTGGCCACGCGTCGATATCGCCCATGATACAATTCCGCAAATTGCTTGAGGAAGCTGTTGCCTTCTGCATCGATAGCATAGCCGATGGCGTGGACTACGGGTGGCTTCCTGCCCTTGCTGGTGTACAACTCCTTCTGAAGAATCGAGAAGTGCTGCATGAAGTCGTTCAGCGTCCAATTCCCGGGGTCGGCCATGGCCGGCGGGGTTGGGCGGGGTGGTCCTGCGGGATGATGAGTCCGGACTTCCCAGCGGCCGGGCTGGGCCTCAACGGCGGGGGAGCCCCTGTCCGGAGCCTGACCTTCCTTCAGGGCACCCGCTCTGGGCGGGCGGGCGGCGCGGGCAGGTTGCGGGGGGATCCAGACTCTCTCGCTGGTCGCCTGACCCGCCAGGGCGGCGGATTGTGCCTGATATGCCGCGATCGCGCCCTGGTTCTGCTGGTTCCAAGCCTCGGCCATTTTAGAATGCGCCTGGATCTGCTGGGCGGTCACTGCCCGCTTAACCGCGGGTTTTCCGTCACTGATGACGAGAATGGTGTCAGCCCCCTGTTCAAAGGCGGCCGTGAGCGCAATATCAAGACGCGTCGTGCCGCCGGCGCTGGGTACCCCGATATTGGCCGGCGAGAGATTTCCCGATGTCAGGCCGTAGTTTCCCTCGGTATTAAAGCCGCGCATGAACAGCTTGGCCTTATTCTTGTTGTCTTCCGTTGCCACCACCACATTGGTCTGGAAGGAGCTGGCGGCGTCGGCAAACACGACCAGATTAAACATGGCGCCCTCGTTCAACGCGTCGATCACCTCAT
>JBIKMI010000064.1:0-11746 GCA_044359285.1 Kiritimatiellia bacterium | reverse complement strand
CGCGCGCATAGCCCTTGGGCCCACCCTTGTCATCCTCAACCATACTGACAGAGACGTCGACCAGGATGACGATCCGGTCGCCACGTCCCTTGATGCCGAAGAAGTCGAAGGCCGAGACGCCGTTTCCAAAGCCGCTCAATCCATAGCCGCTACCCAGCCCGGCGCCCAGCCCGGTTCCGCCGAACGCCTTGAACTTGGGCTGGAAGCTGGTTTTAACGGCCTTGGCGTCCATTTTAATCTCGGGCATTGTGATGTTGGCGGTGGTGCGTGTAGACACCAGGCGGGGTGCCATGGAGGGCCGGCTGGAGCTCCGTTGTTGCTTGGAGACCTTGACTTTGAATTCCAACTTCCGGGGCTCGTAACTCTTCATGGGCGGAGGCTGCCCGACAAAAGTGGATTCCTTGTTGTAGAAGATATTGCTGATGACAAAGATGGCGGCCAACAGGAGCAGGCTGCCATGAAACACAATACTGCCGAGCAGGCTTCGCCGGAGGACACCCCCGACGGTGACCTGCTTCCGGGAAGAGACCCAGTTTTTAAATTTATCCAGTAATGGTTTCATAAGCATTTCAGCCTCAGCCACCGGAACCGAAGGTGACATCCTTGATGCCCGCCCCCGCACAGGCGTTCATCACGTCAATGACCCGTTCGTAATTTGCGGTATCCTCGGCCTGAATGGTGATCATGTGTTTTGATTTGGCCGCCACGGAGGCGAGCCGGTAGCGGATCAGGGTGGCCACCAGATCCGGCATGAGTTTGCCCTCGAACACACGTCCATTGAGAATCACATTGCCCTTGGCGTCCACCTCGATTACCTGTTCGTCGGGCATATCGACCGGGCCACTCTGCGCGACCGATCCCGGCAGGGTAATTCCCAGATCGGTTTCTTCCTGGCCCAACCGGGTGGTGATCATGAAGAAAATCAGCAGGAACATGACGGTATCGATCATGGGTGTCAGATCGATGCGGGCTTCATCAACGTGAGATGATGATTTGAGTTTCACGGGTCAGGGTCCTCCCAAGGCGAGGTCTTGCACAAACGTGGCGAAGATCACGTCGGAAATGCCGGCGGCGGCACAGGCGCCCATCGCCTTCCGGACGTTGGAAAACTGGACATTCCGGTCGGCGCGGAGATAGAGGCGCAGGTTCGGCTCACGCTTGACCTCCGCTTCCATGATTTTGGTCAGGCCTTCCTCATTCACCAACTGGCCCGAAATGAGGAACTGCTTGTCAGGGGTGGCGGTATCGCCCTGCGGCGTCCGATATCCGGGCTGAACCACATTGACAATACCCCGGCGACTCGGGTCCTTCTGCTTGGCGGCATTGGCGGCGATGGGCAGTCTCACGTCTCCCGGGGTGTCCAGCTGGGACATGGTAGCGGAGGTCATGAAGAAAATAAGCAGCAGAAAGACGCAGTCAATCAGGGGCACCAATTCGACGTGCGCCTCTGGAATATCTGTTTCTGCCTTGAGCTTCATAAGTTCTTCACACTCCCGGTAATACGATTACGCTTCCTGTTTCACGGGGGCGGACTCGGCGGTGGAAAACCGCGTGGTGGTGACGCCGGTGATCAGGTCAAGAATCTCAGTGAAGTGCGCTTCCGCCTCCTTCATGGTGGTGTTCAGCACATTCCGGAAAAAGAAATAACAACCCATGGCCGTGATGGCGATCAGCAGACCTGCTGCGGTACAGACCAGAGCTTCACCGATGTTCGCCGCCAAAATCTCGGGCTTGCCCATGCCGCCTTCGCCGATTTTGGAGAAAGCCCCGATCATTCCGCTGACGGTTCCCAGCAGTCCCCACATCGGCGACATGGACGTCATGAGTGAGAGGAAGTTCACATAAAACCCGTAGCGGGCCTCTTCCCGGCCGGCGGTTTCCGAGATGGCCGCTTCCATTTTCGGGCGACAGCCCGCGATGTCATCCGGATTAAAATGCTTCAGTCCGTCCGCGAGGGACTTGGTAAACAGGGTGTCCGAGGAGGAGGCCAGCTTCCAGACATCATGGACATCCCCGTTAGACGCCGCGACTTTCATTTGAGCCAGCAGGTCAGGGGGAAGCATTTTCCTGGCATTGACCCGTTGGAAGTTGAGCATGGCCAGCGAGACGGTGATCACCGAGCAGGCGCCGAGGAAATACATGGCCCAGCCACCGGACTTGATCATATCCCAGAGGGTGGTGGCGTGGTGGACCTTGATGTCGGCCGCTTCAGCGGTCGCCGCCGGGGCTGCGGCCGCCTGTGCCATGACCACATGCTCGATGCCCACGCAGATACAGGATGCCAATAACAAGACTGCTAATGTTTTTTTCATATTATGTTCCTTAACTCTCTCTTTATTTCCAATTATTTGAGGGCCTCTGTTTTCGCGGCTTTAGCGCCAGCGCTGGCTTTTCCTGCCTGTTTGGCCGCGTTCAAAGCGTCGACTGGAGCCGGATCCGGTTTGGCCCCAGGATCCGCCGGGGGTGCACTGGCGTCGGCATCCGGGGGTGGGGCGCCTTTCTTGCCACTTTGCATATCCGCCTCATCGATCTCGATATTGGTGTCCAGCTCTTCAGCAGCAGGCGGCTGGTCCTTTCCCTTCAGCAACGCCGTCGCCAGGGCATTCACATCATCCTTTAGACCGAAGAATACCATTTCAACCTGTGTCTTCTCCTTGCCCTTGGTCAGTCCCTTATCCATGATGAACTTAAGATGTTCCCTGGCGGCGGTGGACCATTCGGTATTCGGGAACACCTTGGCCACTTCGTAGTAAACGTCCCGCGCCTGGTATGGCTCGAGCAGGTCCTCATAGAGCTTGGCCGACAACATCAGGGCATCCGGAAAAATATCGATATCCTTGTTTTCAAAAGTGAGGGAGCGGGTGACCGCATTCATGGCGCCCCGTGGATCGCCGCGGGCGGCCTTCAACAAGGCTTGCGCATACCAGTAGATGCCCCAGGTGGCGTCGCCGATTTCCGGTGCCTGGAGGGCCTTGAGTTGGGCTTCTGCCAGGGGGATGTTAGTCAACGCTATCAGGCATAAGACCCCTTTGATCTGGGCGGCCTGGGCCTGTTCGAACCACTCCGTCTTCGCCAGAACGGCAAGCACTTTATGGGCCTCCTGGTAGAGCCGGCTCGCTTTGTCCGTGGCATTCGTCTTGCGATGGCCGTCAGCCACTTTGATCATGGCACTCCCCATGATGTAGGCGAACCCTGCCGCGTTATTATCCGGAAGATCAATGTAGGGCATCAGGGGGGTAATGACAGGCCAGAGCGTGGTCGCCACCACGGTCCAGTCGCGATTGGCCAGGGCGCGGGTGAAGGGCTCCGACTCGATCGGGAGGTTGAAATCAAGACTGGTGATCTCGCTGACGTTGATATTTAAGGAGGCCTCCTTGGGCCCGTCCTTGTCCCGATAGGCCAGTTTGGGGCCCTGCCGGTTGACGAGTTCAACCTCCCGTGTTTGTTTTTCACCGTTCCGGGCTGTCACGGTGAGTTCCGCGTTAACCACGGAGGCGGCAGAAGCGGCGACCGTGACTCCGGTTTGCGCGCGGGCGGACAGAGTGCCCGCCAGTGCTGTCGCCGCGATCAGAGCTGTGATTGATGTACGCTTCATAACTACCGCTTCAAGAGGGAGGCCAACCGTTGTTCCGCTTCCTTAAACTCAGGCAAGGCCCGATAGTCAGGATTCGCTATCATTTCCTGAAGGGTTTCCGTGGCCTTGCTATAGAGTTGCAGGCGGCTCAGGCACTCGGCCCGGGCAATATAGGCTTTTGCGCTCCATTGAGTGAATTTGCTGTACATGACGTAGATGCGCTCGTAATAGGCGCAGGCCTGTTCCAGATTCTTCTGGAGCCGTGCGCACTCTCCGCGCCCATACAGGGCCGCTGGCCAGAGTCCCCGCCATTCCTTTACCGCGAGGATGGATTTATAACACTCATCCGACTCGGGCAGCTTGCTCATCTTGATGTAGATATCCCCGAGCATCAGGAGCGCGTCACCGCCTTCCGGCGAGGAGGCGTACACTTCCTTGACGATGGTCAGGTGCTTGATGGCGGACTTGTAATTCTTGTCTTCCAAGGCGTATTTGGCGAGGACCATACGGGCGCTCAGGGCTGAATCGGTTTCGGTAAAGTCATTGATGATGATTTGGGCGGTGGCCAGCACCAGGGCGGTATCCTGTCGCTTCTGGGCCTCCTCCAGAATCAGTTCAAGCACGCCGGTACTGGCATTGGTGAGGTTGCTGGCTTTGACCAATTGCTGGATGATGTTGGTTTTGGCCTCCTCGGAAAGGCCGGGCTTGTAAAGCAGGGCGCGTTTCAGGCGCAGGTTGAGTGACCATTGCTGATTCTTTTCAGACTGCTGGCATAACTCCTCCATCTCCTTCCAGGCGAAGGCGGAAAGGGCTTGGTCGGCCGTTTTCCCCTGACCGATCCACTCCTCGATAATCAGGTCAATACCCAGGGCTTTGCGGTCAACGCCATAGCGGGCGACCGCCTGGCGGAAGAATTCCAGCGAGCCACGTTGTTCACCCGCGCCACGGAGCGCGGTGCCGATCCAGTAGATCGCCTGGGGGATATTACTCCCTTCCCGGTTGATCTTGATGTAGCTTTTGAAGTGATCGATGCACTCGGTGAACTTACGCAATTCGCAGAGGATTTCACCGGCCTTGAAAGCCGAGTAGTTGTAGAATTCGATATTAACATCGTAGCGGGGAACCTGGAGATAACATTCCACGGCTCTATTCAAGTCCGCGCGCGTCGCGGCGGTATCGCCCATCATCATGTAGCCCTCGCCACACAGGGCATTGGTCGGGAAGGTGTTGACGAACTCCTGGAATTGAATCTCGGCTTCAGGGAACCGGCTCATGCCAAAATCACACACGGCCCGGCGGAACTTGGCGTCCGGGACATAGGTGGAGTCCTTAAACGAGGCGATGAGATGGTCGAATTCAACGATGGCGGCATCGAACTTCTGCTGGAACATCAGTGCCATTCCGATCCAATAGGTTCCGTCCGCCTCCCGGGGATTTCCCTTGAAGGTGACGTTCATCTTCTTCATCCAGCTGACCGTGTCTTCAAACTTCTCCTCCATAAAGGAGGCGTAGCCGAGCAGGAACATGCATTCCGCGCCCTGCGTGTGTTGAGGGCTGATTTCCAGGGCTTTGGTCAGGGTGCTGATCGTCTTGGGCCAGTCCTCCTGCTTCGCATAGATCTGGCCGACCATGATGGACACATCGTCATAGTATTCCTTGGCGGGATACTTCTCCATATACCGATTGCCGAGTTCAAGCGCCTGATCCAGCGGGGAGATGCGTGCGGCGCATTGAAAGGCCATGAACAGGGCTTCGTTGCCGCGGGGTTCAGGAATGACATCCGACAAATAGATAAACAGGTCGCGAGCCTCCCGGAACCGGTGGATTTCCATATAGGCGCGGGCCATCCGGAAGAAAAGCTCGGAATCATAATTTTCGATCGTTCCCAAGGCCTTGATCTCGGCCTCCAGCTCGCCGATCGCCTCCTGAACGCGCATCAGGATGCGGGGACTGGTCGAGGTGGAGCGTTTCAAGCGCTCTGCTTTTTTCTGGAGGGTTTCAAGATACTGCTGACTCCGCGCCAGAAGGACGTCATGCGGGTAAACCAGGCGGTAGATCCAGAGGGCGTCGCGGTATTTCTCGTCGGCGAAAAGGTTGTCGCCCGCTTCGATCGCGGCCATGTTGAATGCCACATTGCGGCCCGCAAATGAGTTAGGCTGCAGGAGATAGGGCACCAGGTAATAGACTTTCTCCAGTTCCATCTCCTTCAGGTACGCAGTGGTAATCAGGGAGGCCGCCCAGTTGCGCCGGGTGAAGTCGGGGGCAATTTCGTAGAGTTTCCGCAGGACAGGCAGGGCTTTATCCCATTTATCCTGAGCCAGATAGCAACGGGCGATGGACATGAAAACATCCGCCTTGGAGTCGCCCTGCAGTTGATACCGTTTCAAGCATTGGGAATAAGAGCGCAAGGCGTCCCCGTATCGTTCCTCGAACCGGTAGCAATCGGCAATATACAGGGCGGCGTCCTGGGTTTTTGAGCCATTCCGGTACTTTTCGATGTACTTGGTGAAGGCGACACGTGCTTCGTTGAACTGACCCAGGAAGAAATGGCAGGTGCCGAGGGAGAAATAAATCATCTCCATGTTCATGATGGTGGTATCTTTCTTACTGGTGCCATACCACTCAATCATCTGCTCGAGATACCCGATGGCCTCGGCATAGGCCCCTTGCGAAAGTGCTGATTGCGCTTTGGCGCGGACCTCGCGGGGTGAATCCTGGGCCGCGGCAGGGAGCGCACAGGCAAGAAGCAGTAACACTCCGGTGACGCCGGCCAGGAGGCGGATGCGCGCTGTCCCTAGATTATCATGATACGTCAGCATCTGTATGAAAAGAATATCCTGAACGTTCTTGCCAAACACAACTCAACTTCACGACAATCGGACGATACTCTCATGAGGCTGGTATTGTGGCAAGCTGATTATGTTTCTGATTCAGAAAATTCAACGGGTAATGCCGGCCGGCGGGGCGTGCCTGTTTAAGGGCGCTGGTGACGAAACTTTTGGCGATGGCGACCGCTTCGTGCAGGTCCTCGTTCATGGCCATGGCGGCCGTCAGCGCCGCCGAAAAGGTGCATCCGGTGCCGTGGGTGTTCCCTTTCAGGCGCACACGGGGTGCCGTATAAAAGGTGAATTCGTTGTCCTGGCAGAGCACATCGACCACGGTGCCTCCGGTCAGGTGCCCGCCTTTGGCGAGACAAGCTGTTCCAAAACGGTGTGAGATGATGAGGGCGGCCTGCTGGAGGTCCTTCAGGGATTTGATCCGGCAGCCAGCCAGGATTTCAGCCTCATTTAAGTTGGGTGTAATCACGGTGGCGCGCGGCAGGATTTCGCGGAATAGGGCCTCCATGGCATCCATCTTGAGGAGGCGTGAGCCGGAGGTCGACACCATGACAGGATCAACAATCAGGGGGCCGCTTTCTACCGTTTTCAGGGTGCGGGCAACGGCCAGGATAACCTCCTTCGAAAACAACATCCCGGTCTTGGTGGCGGCAACGGGGAACCCGGTGGTCACCGCCTTGATCTGGGCCGCAATCAGCTTCGGGGAGACGGCTTCGATGCCCGTGACGGCGTCCGGGTTCTGCGCGGTGATGCAGGTAATAGCCGAAGTACCAAAGACGCCCATCGCCGTGAAGGTCTTGAGATCCGCCTGAATGCCTGCCCCCCCGCCGCTGTCGGAGCCGGCAATGGTGAGGGCCACTTTGATGGAAGCCGGCCGCATTCTAGGCTCTGATCTGCCCTGCCTTGGCCAGGGAAAGGGCTTCCACGCTCTGGATCTCGGCAAAGCCCTGAGAGCTGACCGGGTTCAAGCCGGCGCTGGCCTCCATCGAGGAATCCGCCTCGTTATAAAGCGACGCCACACACCCGGTCATGCTCATAAAGAAGAGGTTTCCCTTATAAAGCCCGAGGGTGACAGAGCCGGTTGCGGGTGCGGTCATCACGTCAATGGCGGCCATGGCGGCCCGGGTGACGGGATCGAAATAGCGGCCGTCGTAAATCTGATCCGCCACCAATTTGGAGAGTTGCTGGAAGAGCAGGGTAGAGCGGCGATCCAACACCGCCTGGTAGAGCTGGCGTACGGCCGTCCCCAGCAGTTCCATGCCCGGCGCCTCGTAGACGCCCCGGCTCTTGGTGCCGATAATGCGGTTTTCAAGCGCGTTTTTCATGCCGATCCCGTTGCGCCCGGCGAGGCGGTTGGCTTCCTTGATGGCTTCAAGCGGGGTCACCTTGCGCCCGTTGATGGCGACACAGCGACCCTGTTCGAACGTCATGGCCACCTTTTCGACCTGATCGGGGGCCTGTTGCGGCCACACGCCCATGGTGGTTTCGACGATGGTGCAGGGAGTCTCCATGCTTTCCAGATCTTCGGCCTCATGGGAAAGTCCGGCCAGATTGGCATCGGTGGAGTAGCGTTTTTTTCCGCCCACCGTGGCTTCAATTCCGAAGGTGGCCAGATAGGCTGCCATCTGGGTGCGCCCGGCGAACTCTTTGAGGAGGGCGGGATCGCGCCAGGGGGCATAGACCTTCATGTCCGGCGCCAGCACGTTCGTGTAGCGTTCGAACCGCATCTGGTCATTGCCACGGCCCGTGGCCCCATGCGTCAGCACCGTACAGCCGTGTTGTTTCATGGCCGGAATCAACCCGCGCACCGTGACGGCCCGCGCGATTCCGGTGGAGTTCCAGTAGCCGCCGTCATACATGGCTTGCGCCTTGATAACGTCGTAACAGGCTTCCGCCATCTCTTTCTTCAGGTCGACAATAAAGGTCGGAGCCCCGCAGGGGTCCATTTTCTTGCGGATGTCGGTGATGTCCACCTCATCCGGTTGCCCGAGATCTGCCGTGAAGCAGGTGACATTGACGCCCATCTCCACCATTTTCTTGGTGATGGTGCGGCTGTCCAAGCCACCCGATACACACACGCCCACCTTTTTGCCCTTCAGCTCAGTGATGACCATGATGCGCTCCTTTATTCGTCGTCCGAGGCCCGCTCCACACCGTGCATATCCGCCAGGGCGTCATCGATGATATCCAGGGCTTCCTCGATATCCCCGTTCTTGATGTTCAGCGGCGGCAGGAAGCGGACGACATTCTCGTGGGTGGGGATGGCCAGCAGGCCCATCTCGCGAAGCGACTGGCAGAGTGCCTTCGCCGGCTGATCCAGAACCAGGCCGACCATCAGGCCGTAGCTGCGGACTTCCGTCACATGCTCATACGCTTCTACAAATTCCTGAAGGCCTTCGGCAAAGAGCTTGCCCATTTCCGCGGCATGTTTGACCAGCTTTTCCTCCTCGATGACGCCGATGGTGGCGAGGGCGGCGGCGCAGGCCAGGGGGGATCCCCCGAATGTGCTCGCATGCTTGCCGGGCTGGAAGACATCCGCCAGCTTCGCATTGGTGACAATACCGCCCACGGGATAGCCGCTACCGAGCGACTTGGCCAGCGAGAAGGCATCCGGCAGCACGCCGGAGGCCTGGAAGGCGAACCAATTCCCGGTCCGGCCGAGCCCGCACTGGACCTCGTCACAGAACAAAAGGACCTGCTTCTCATCGCACAAGGCCCGGAGTTCCTTGAGGAACTCGGAAGTGGCGCCCACCACGCCGCCTTCGCCCTGAACGGCCTCGACCAGGATGGCGGCAGTCCGCCCGCTGAGGGCCTTCTTGACGGAGTCGATGTTGTTCAATTCGGCATAGAGAAACCCTTCAGGGATGGGTTCGAACCCATCCTGGTACTTGGTCTGGCCGGTGGCGGCCAGGGCGGCGAGCGTACGGCCATGGAAGGAGTTCTTCATGGAGATGATCTCGTATTTGCCTTCGTCACTGCCCCAGAGGCGGGCGAGCTTGATGAGGGCCTCATTGGCTTCGGCGCCCGAGTTGCAGAAGAAGCACTTTCCGCCCATTCCCGAGAGGGTGGCCAGTTTTTCCGCCAGCGTACCGTGCAACTCATTGTTGTACAGGTTGGAGACATGCATCAGTTTGGCGGCCTGGTTCTGGATGGCCTGCACGACCTTGGGGTGGCAGTGGCCGACATTCTGGCAGGCGATGCCGCCGACAAAGTCCATATAGACCTTGCCGTCATTATCCCAGACGCGGGAGCCCTTGCCCTTGACGAGCACGAGAGTGGGGGTGATATAGGTGGGTATTACGTATTTCTGGTATTTGGTTATGATGTCTGTGCTTGTTGTCATTCTATGATCTCCGTTCCTACTCCTTGTTCCGTAAAAATCTCCAGCAGCAGCGAGTGCGGCAGCCGGCCGTCAATAATATGAATCTTCCTCACGCCCGCCGCCAATGCCTCCATGCAACTGCGGATCTTCGGCAGCATGCCGCCGTCAATCACCTTGCTGGCAATCAACTCCTCCACTTCCCTGATGTGGAGCGTCGAAAGCAATGTGGAGTCATCCGTACGATCTTTGAGCAGGCCGGGCACATCGGAGAGGAAGGCGAGCTTCCTGGCCCGTAATTCCCGGGCGACGGCGGCGGCGGCATCATCGGCATTCAGATTATAGCGCTGGCCATCCGGCCCATGCCCGAGCGGGGTAATGACCGGGATGATGTCGTTGCGCAAACATTCCAGAATCGGGGCGGCATGCACGTGCTTGATATCGCCCACATAGCCCCAGTCGAGCTTCTCGCCGGTAGCCGGGTCGGTGGCGGAGCGCCTTTCGACTTCGAACACCGTATGGCCGTCAATCCGCTGGGCCTTGGCGCCCCGGCCCTTGAGGATTTCAAGCAGGGAGGCGTTCACTGTGTCGCGCAGGGTGGTCTCCACCACCTTGATTGTGGCCGCATCCGTGACGCGCAGGCCACGCACAAAATGCGGCTGGAGGCCGGCCTCGGTCATGGCCTTGGAGATGGCCTTGCCGCCCCCATGCACCAGGACCGGCTTCATGCCCACGCATTCCATGAAGGCAACATCGGCGAGGATGTTCTCCACGTTCCGGCGCTCTTCCATGGCGCTACCGCCGAATTTGACCACAATAATGGCGTCCCGGAAATCCTGGATATAAGGGAGCGCTTCGATCAGGATGTCTGCTTTGGCAATCGCGCGGTGCATCAGGACATATACTCCGCATTGATGGCAACGTAATCCTTGCTGAGGTCGCAGGTGTACACCGTGTGACTGGCCTTGCCCGCTTGCAGATCCACCTTAACAGTGAAGGCTTTTTTCGCATACACCTGTTCCAGCGCCCTGAGCGACGAGCCGTCCGCGGCTTTCCCGTTTTGAACAGCGCCAACCTCATCAAAGGTGATGTTGATCCGGCTCTCTTCGATCCGGGCACCAGAGTAACCGATGGCGGCCATCAGGCGGCCCCAGTTTGGATCGCCTCCGTTCCAGGCGGTTTTCACGAGGGGCGATTTGGCAATGGCACGGGCGGCGAGCAGGGCATCATGCCGGGTCGCGGCGCCGCTGACCGTGACGGTGACAAACTTGGTGGCCCCTTCGCCATCCTTGACGATCCGGATGGCCAGTTCATGGCAGAGGGTCTCGACGGCATGGCAGAATTTCTTCCAGTCGGGGTGCTTTTTCTGGAGCAGTTCCGTGCCGGCGGCGCCATTGGCCATCATAAGCACGGTATCATTGGTGCTTTCATCGCCATCGACGATGATGCGGTTGAAGCTCAGATCCACGGCGTGCCGCAGACAGTCCTGCAAGGCGCGCTGGTCCACGGCGGCATCCGTTGTGATAAACGCCAGCATGGTGGCCATGTTCGGGGCGATCATGCCCGAGCCCTTGGTAATCCCGGCGAGGGTGATGGGCTTCCCGTCAATGGAAAGGGTTACCACGACCTCCTTCTTAGCCAAATCAGTAGTGAGGATGGCCTCTGCCACCGACGATCCGCCCTGAGACGAGAGGGCCTGGACCAGGGAAGGAATGGCCACTTCTATCTTATTCATGGGCAAGGGGATGCCGATGGTTCCGGTGGAGCAGACAAAGACCAGGTTCTTACCGATGTTAAGGGCCGTGGCCGTGAGTTCGGCCATACGTTCGGCATCCTGAAACCCCTGTTCACCCGTGCAGGCATTGGCACACCCGGCATTAATGATAATGGCCTGGGCCTGGCCCCAGATCAAGTTACGCTCACAGAGTTTGACCGGCGGCGCCTTGACGCGATTACTGGTGAAGGTGCCCGCTACGGTGGCCGGGGCGTCGGATACAATCAGGGCCAAATCGTCAC